>JBPBQU010000049.1:0-5863 GCA_050955085.1 Janthinobacterium lividum
GCCGCCATCCCCGGGTTGGCGCCCGAGCAGGCCGCTCTGCTGCGTGACCGGTTGGCGGCCCGCGGGGAAGCGCGCCTGGCGGGCTTGTGACGGCGGGATCGAAGAGGTGAGCGGGGAACGTCGCGATGTGGAGCCGGAACCCGCGGTCGACGTCGTGGGCGTCGAGGTCACGAGCCATCTCGACGCGCCCACCCGGGCCGTCCTGGCGGACCCGGGGTGGCGGCGGTTGCACCCGGTCACCCCGGTACTGCGGGCGTGGAAGACCGTCGCCGCGGTGCTCGCCGTCCTGGTCAGCCAGGGCGTCGACAACGTGGTCCGCAGCCACCTGCCGGGGTGGATCCTCACCCTGGGCGTGCTCGGGGGCATCCTGCTGCTCGCGATCGTGGGAGCGGGTTTCAGTGCGTTGTCGTGGCGCCGCACGCGCTATCGGATCGACGCCGAGGCCGTCCACGTCGAACACGGGATCCTCTGGCGCCGGCAGCGTCGGGCCCAGCTCGACCGGTTGCAGGCCGTCGACGTGGTGCGTCCGCTGCTGGGCCGCCTCTTCGGGCTCGCGGAACTGCGCCTCGAGGTCGCCGGCGGTGCGGGGAGCAAGGTCTCGCTGGCGTACCTGCGCGAGGAGGAGGCCCAGCGGGTGCGCAACGCGCTGCTCGCGGCCGCCGCGGGCGTGCGGGTCGAGGTTGGTGAGGAAGCGCCCGAGGCCCCCGAACGCGGGGTCGTCCAGGTTCCGCCGCTGCGTCTCGTCGCCGCGACGTTGCTGTCGGGGTTGGCGGTCTCGGCCGTGCTGGTTCTCGTGGCCCTGCTCGTCGGGTCCTGGGTCGCGGGGAGTTTCGCACCGCTGCTGGGGACGCTTCCCGCGGTCCTGGGTCTGGGTTCCGCACTCTGGCAGCGCTTCAACCGGGGTTTCAACTTCACCGTCGCCGAGTCCCCGGACGGACTGCGCTTCACCCACGGCCTGCTCGAGCAGCGCTCGCAGACCGTGCCCCCGGGTCGGGTGCAGGCATTGCGGATCGTCCAACCGCTGTTGTGGCGCCGTGCCGGGTGGTGGCGCGTCGAGGTCAACGTCGCGGGTTACGCCGCCGAGACCGGGTCCGACCAGGGGCAGAGCACCACGGTCCTGCCCGTCGGCACGGTCGCGGAGCTTGCCCTGGTGCTGGCGATCGTCCTGCCCGATCTCGGCACCCCCGAGGAGTCGCCGTTCGACGTGGTCCAGGCGGGTCTGAGCGGCAAGGACGACGCCGGCGGGTTCACCTGCGTCCCGCGCCGCGCCCGTTGGCTGGACCCGATCGCGTGGCGTCGGCACGGTTTCCGCATCACCGAGCACGCCTTCCTGGCCCGCAGCGGCCGCCTCGTGCGCATGCTCGACGTCGTCCCCCACGCCCGCACCCAGAGCCTGGGGGTGGCGCAGGGGCCGTGGCAGCGTCGCCTCGGCCTGGTCAGCGTCGTCCTGCACTCCACGCCCGGGTCGGTGAAACCACGGGTGGATCACCTCGAAGCGGCGGTGGCGGCGCGGTTGCTCACCGAACAGACCCTCCGGGCCCGCACCGCGCGGGCCGGGGCGGGCCCGGAGCGGTGGATGGCGACGGAGTAGGGCCGCGGGTGTGGTCTGACCCGGCGACGGGTCCGCCACGTCCAGGGTGAGGGTTGGAGGAACTCCGGGGTACGGCCTTCCGGTCGGCTCCGACGGCTGCCAGGATCGGTGGAGACGTCTCCCCTGATCTTGGAGGAACAGCGCGCGGATCGCCATCATCGGTGCGGGTATCGCCGGGCTCAGCACCGCGAAGGTCATGAGTCGGGCGGGCCACGAGGTCGTGGTCTACGACACGACACCCGACGTCGGCGGGGCGTGGAGTGCCACCCGCCGCTATCCCGGTGTCACCACGCAGAGCCCGAAGGACACGTACACCTTCTCGGACTTCCCGATGCCCGCGGAGTACCCGGAATGGCCCGAGGGTGCGCAGGTCCAAGCCTACGTCGAGGCCTACGTCGAGAATTTCGGGTTGCAACCGTTGCTGCGGCTGAACACCGAGGTCCGCCGCGCCACCCCGATCGACGGCGGTTGGGATCTGCAGGTCCGAGACCTCGTCGGCGGCAGCACCCGGCACGAGATCGTCGAGCATCTCGTCGTCGCGAACGGGGTCTTCTCCCAGTCGGTGATGCCCCGCTACGCGGGTGCGGAGGAGTTCACCGCCGCCGGTGGGCAGCTGATCGCGGCGAACGAGTTCCACGACACCTCCACCGCCGTCGGCGCGCACGCCGTGGTGGTCGGGTACGGGAAGTCGTCCTGCGACGTCGCCCTGGAGATCAGTCGGGTCGCAGCGGAAACCCACGTCATCGCCCGGCAACTGCTCTGGAAGGTCCCCCGCAGACTGCACGGGGTCCTGAACTTCAAGTACCTGCTCCTCACCCGCCTCGGGGAGGGGCTCTTCGGCTGGGAGCACCTGCGCGGTGTCGAGAAGTTCCTGCACGGGCCGGCTGACGGGCTGCGCCGCAGGATGCTGAACTCGGTCGGCGACATCTCGGTGAAGATGTACGACCTCGAGGGCCTGGGGCTCGTTCCCCGCGGTTCGATGGAGCACATCATCCGCAGTGCCATCGGGCTCGTGACCGACGGGTTCTTCGAGCAGGTCACGGCCGGTCGTATCGAAGTGCACCGTGACACCGTCATCACCCGCCTCTCGGCCGTCGACGGGGTTCCGCACGCCGAGCTCGCCGACGCCAGCCTGGTGCGCGCCGACCTCCTGGTCTGCGCCACCGGATACACCCAGAGCCTGCCCTTCTTCGACGACGAAGTGGCCGACGCCCTGACGGATGAACGCGGAAACTTCGCCCTCTACCGTCAATCGCTGCCGGTATCGGTGCCCAACCTCTCGTTCACCGGGTACAACTCCTCGTTCTTCAGCCCGCTGAACGCGGAGATCGGTGCGATCTGGGTCGCCGCCACCCTCACCGGGCTGGTGCGGTTGCCCGCCCGAGGTGATGCGCGAACGCATTAGCAATCGCATCGCCTTCATGGTTGTGGCGACGGACGGGCATCACTGCCGGGCCACGAAGATCATTCCGTTCTCGATGCACCACGTGGACGAGCAGCTGGCGGACATCGGTCACGACATCGGCAAGGTCACCAAGGCGCGGCAATGGCTGGTGCCGATCGACCCGGGTGACTACGGGCCCGTCACCCGCGAGATCGAGAGCCGGCTCGTGGCGGCCACCCGTGTCCCGCTTCCGCAGGCGAGGCCGCGCCCGGCCGAGCACGCGTCGGCGACTGCCCCCGAGTAGCAGCCCCGAGTAGCAGCCACCGAGTAGCAGCCCCCTCCGTTACGGGTGGATGGGGTCGGTCGTGGTGCCGTCCTGCGCTGACGCCGTGAGTATCGAGGGTTCTTCGTCATCGGCGCCAAGACGTCGTCCGACCAGGGCTCGACGCCCGTGGCCCACGGTGCGATCCGGGGGAGAGGCTGATCGGACTCGGTTCCCGGGTCTCGGAGGGTGCGACGTGCCTCGTCCGGGTGGGCGATCCGGCGGCGGCCTGCACCGGTTCGGCTGGAGGTCCAAGGGCGGAAACCGTCCAGCTATTCACTCCGTACCTACTCATGGTGTACAACTGCGGTCATGTCCATGGTCGAGCTGCACCTGGCGTTGTTGTCACGTGGTCCCGTCCACGGTTACGACCTGAAGCGGGAGTACGACGCCTGGTTTCCCGACGCCAAACCACTGCCGTTCGGGCAGGTGTACGCGACGTTGGGGCGCCTCGTCCGCGACGGACTGGCCGAGGTGGTCGAGACCCGTTCCGAGGGGGGGCCGGAACGGACGGTCTACGCGGTCACGGACACCGGGCGGCAGCGGTTGCAGGCGTGGTTGGCGCAGCCTGCACCGCCTGCCGTCCTGGGCACGGAGGATCTGGTGCGCAAGGCGATCGTCGCTTTGCGCACCACGGATCCGGTTCGACCAGCAGCGTCGGTGATCGCCGAACAGCGCACCGCGCACCTGCGTCACATGCGCGCCCTGAGCACGCAGAACGTGAGTACCGACGATCTCGGGGGCCGGTTGGCCCGTCGCTATGCCGTACTGCACCTCGACGCGGATCTGCGCTGGCTGGACGAGGCGGCTGCTGCCCTGAGCTCGCCCTCGGACAACTCCGAGACGTAGCCGCTCTCGAACCCCACTGATGCTTCCTACCGTCCGAAGTCGCCGGCCCGACGGCCGTCGCCGCTCTCCAGGAGGTCCGTTGATGACCAACCCCACTGACGTCGTCCCCGGTTCACCGAGCCAACCCCTGCTTTCGGTGCGCGCCGTCAGCCACGCCTACGCCCGGACCATGGCGTTGCGCGAGGTGTCGCTGAGCGTGCAACCCGGTGAGGTGGTGGCCGTCACCGGACCCAGCGGATGCGGGAAATCGACGCTGCTGCACATCGCCGCGGGATTGTTGTCACCACAGGCGGGTGCTGTCGATTTGCTGGGACACGACCTCGCGAGCCTGGACGAATCATCGCGTGCGGTGCTGCGCCGCCGCGAGATCGGAATCGTGTTGCAGTACGGGCAATTGGTACCCGACATGGCGTTGGAGGACAACGTCGCCCTGCCACTGCTGTTGGAGGGCGCCGACCTGGCGGCGGCGCGCACCGCGGCCCGCGACGCGCTCGCCCGGGTGGGGCTGGAGCAAGCCGGTGCGGCGATGCCGGAGGAACTCTCCGGAGGACAAGCCCAACGAGCAGCTATCGCCCGGGCCCTGATCACCTCACCCCGGATCGTCTTCGCCGACGAACCGATCGCCAGCCTCGACGCGGTCGCAGGACAGGACGCCCTCGACCTCCTGCTCGCTGTCGCCCGGCGCGACGGCGGAGCGGTGCTGTTGGTCACGCACGACAACACCGCCGCCGCGATGGCGGATCGTGAGATCCGGCTGCGCGACGGTGTGGTCGAACGTGAGTCGGTGCTGCGGTGAGCATCACGACCCAGGTTCCGGTTGCGTCCCTGCGCCGGTCGCGGTTGCACGCCGATGCCGTGCGTTCCCTGACGGCTATCCGTTCCCATTCCGATCGAGTGCGCTCCCGCGCCACGACGGCTGCTGCCGTGGGGATCGGGGTAGCCCTGCTCATCGCCGGAGCGGTAGCCACCGTCCACGACAGCGTCCTGACCGGCTCGACGGTCGGATACCCCACAGCCGACGGGGGATCGGTGGTCGAGGAGATCCGCGAACCGGCCGGCCGGTTGGCTCCTTTCCTCGCCCAGTCAGGTCTGCGCCCGGGAGTCATCGTCGCCGCGATCCTTCTCGTGCTGCCCTTCCTGGCTCTGGCCGTGCAGGCTTTGCGGGTGGGCAGGGTCGTCGAGGATCGTCGCTCACGTCGGCTACTCACTGCCGGGGCCACCTGGCGAGACCTGCGTCGCCTGAAAGTGGCGCGGACGACTGCGGCGTTCGTACGAGGGGCTCTGCTGGCCGCGCCCGCCTACCTGCTGCTCTGGCTGGTGCTCGGACTCGCCCTGCCACCCGGTTCACGGTTGTTGCCGCCGCCGGCATGGCCCCTGCCGCTGGTCTGGTTGGTGGTCATCGGTGTGCTGTGGGGGCTGGGTCATGGGTTGGCGGCTTCAAGCGTCCGCACCGATCACACCGCCGTCCTACGGTGCACCGGATTGCCCCGGCAGGCACCGTCTCGTCTCTTCGTCCTTCTCTTCGCCGCCTCGGGAGTAGCGGTGCTGTGCGCGGCCCCGGTCGTCAGTGCTGCCCCTGCGCTCCTGCCGGTGCTGCTCATCGTCGCCGTCGTGCTGCTGCTCATCGCTGCCGGAGCCGGGTCGGCGCGGGTCGCCATCACCAGCGAGACCCGCATTCGCGCGGCCCACGACGATCAGCCGGGTGATGAGCTGGGAG
>JBPBQU010000050.1:0-5826 GCA_050955085.1 Janthinobacterium lividum
CAAGTGGACGATTAATGGTCGCGAGTTGGAGAACTACTTCCCGAACAAGGTGCACCAGCAGCTCGTTAACGAGCCGTTCCGGGTCACCGCGTTGGAAGGTTCTTTCGACGTGATCGCTCGCATCCACGGCGGCGGTTCCTCCGGCCAGGCCGGGGCGTTGCGCCTGGGTGTGGCCCGTTCGCTCAATGCGATCGACCTCGAGGCCAACCGCGCGTCGCTCAAGAAGGCCGGGTTCCTCACCCGCGACCCCCGGGCGACCGAGCGCAAGAAGGCCGGTCTCAAGAAGGCCCGCAAGGCGCCGCAGTTCAGCAAGCGCTGATCCGCACCCGCCCAGGCGGGTCAGGACAGCTGGTCGCGACGGCCCCGGGGAACTTCACCCCGGGGCCGTTGTGTTGTCCAGGCAGGTGTGGGTGTCCACGCAGGACCGTTCGAGTGGGGGATGGACAAGGGTGGTGCGGCTCTTCGGCACGGACGGTGTGCGCGGGTTGGCCAACGTCGACCTGACGGCGGACATGGCCCTGGGGCTCGCCGTGGCCGCCGCCACCGTGCTCGCCGACGACACCGGCCTCGCCCGTCCCCGGGCCCTCGTGGCCCGTGACCCCCGGGCGTCGGGTGAGTTCCTCTCCGCGGCGGTCGTGGCCGGTCTGGCGAGCGCGGGGGTGGACGTCCTGGATATCGGTGTGGTGCCGACCCCGGCGTTGGCGCACCTCGTCGACACCTCGGGCGCCGACTTCGGGGTCATGCTCTCCGCGTCGCACAATCCGATGCCGGACAACGGATTGAAGATCTTCGCCCGGGGTGGGACGAAGCTGCCCGACGAGGTCGAGAACGCCGTGGAGCGGGCGTTCCGCAGCGGCGTCGGACGTCGCCCCACCGGCGCGGCGGTCGGCCGGGTCCATGCCGGACCCGATGTCGAGCAGGATGCCGCCGATTCGTACGTGGCTCACCTGCTCGCGTCGCTGCCCGGTGGGCCGGGTTCGCTCGCGGGCCTTCGCGTCGTCGTGGACTGTGCCAACGGGGCGGCCAGCGCGATCGCTCCTCGGGTCCTGGCGGAGGCGGGGGCGGACGTCGTGACCCTCTTCGCCGCCCCGGACGGGCTCAACATCAACGACGGTTGCGGTTCCACCCACCTCGAACCGCTGGCCGCCGCTGTGGTGGAGCACGGTGCCGACGTGGGCATCGCCCACGACGGGGATGCCGACCGCTGTCTCGCTGTCGACGCCACGGGTGCGTTCGTGGACGGTGACCAGATCATGGCCGTGTTGACGTTGTCCCTGCGCGATCGCGGGCAGTTGCGGGAGAACACCCTCGTCGCGACCGTCATGAGCAACCTCGGTCTGCGGCTGGCCATGCAACGTGAGGGCGTCCGGATGATCGAGACGGCCGTCGGGGACCGCTACGTTCTCGAGGCGCTGGGGGCCGGTGCCTGGAGTATCGGGGGTGAGCAGAGCGGTCACGTCGTGCTGCCGTCGCACGCCACCACGGGGGACGGTGTTCTGACGGCCGTGCACCTGCTGGCCCGGATGGCCGAGACGGGCCGGTCGCTGGCCGAGCTCGCGGGGGTGATGCAGCGGTTGCCGCAGGTGTTGATCAACGTGCGCGACGTCGACAAGACCCGCGCCGGCAGCGACGAGATCCTGCTCGCTGCGATCGCCGCCGCGGAGGCGGAGTTGGGGGAGGCCGGGCGCGTGCTGCTGCGTCCCAGCGGGACGGAGCCCCTCGTGCGGGTCATGGTCGAGGCGGCCCGCACCGAGCACGCGCAGCAGATCGCCGAGCGGCTCGCGGTCGTGGTGCAGGAGCGCCTCGTTCTCTGAACCGGGATCGCACTCCGACGCGCCCTGGGCGCGCACCTCGACGGGCGGTGCACGAAAAGAGTTCGCGGGTGGCGAGGTGTTTCTGGCTGACTGGACCCGTGCGTGTGGTGACGACTTCCTCAGGAGCAGCCGAGCGGACGGACTGGGCCGAGCTGTTCTTCGACGCCTGGTACGACGAACTCGCCGCGGGTGAGGCGGTCGGACGCGACGACCCGGCCACCTGGCGGCGCGAGGAACTGCGCGCGGAATGCGAGCGCGGGAGTTCCGAGGAGGTCGTGCACTGGTTGCTGGCCCTCGACGGCACCGAGCCGGTCGGCAGCGCCGAGCTGCGAATGACGCTGCGGGACAACACTCAGGTGGCGCACCTGACGTTGGCGGTGGGTCCTCGGCACCGTCGTCGTGGGGTGGCGACACTGCTGTTGGAGCGCGCCCTGGACGTGGCGGAGGCAGCGGGCCGGACCAGACTGCGGGTCGAGGTCGACCGCCCGGTGGGGACCGATCCGGGGCGATGGCCCGGCGTGTGTGTCGCCCGGCGCTGGGCCCTCACCGCGGGTCAGGAGGTGGCGCGTCGTCAGCTGGTGCTGCCCGTTGCCGCCGACCATCTGGACCGCCTCGAGGCGGCGGTGGGCGCCCATGCGGACGGATACTCCGTGTCGGCGTTCGCCGGTGCGATCCCCGAGGCGGACCTCGACGGGGTGGCGCGCCTCGTGGCGCGGATGAGCACCGATGCCCCTTCGGGTGACCTGGAGGTGGAACCCGAGGTCTGGGACGGTGAGCGCGTCCGGGAGGGTGAGGCGCTGCGCGCGGTGCAGGGCCGTCGGCAGTGGCTGGCGCTCGCCCGCGCGGACGACGGCGCACTCGTCGGGTACACGATGCTCCTGCACTCCGAGCACGAGCCGGGACGTCTGCTCCAGTGGGACACCCTCGTCCTGCGCGAGCACCGCGGCCACCGGCTCGGGCTGCTGCTGAAACTGGCCTGTCTGCGCGCGGCGGTGGCCGACGTCCCGCAAGCGCAGCGGGTCACGACGTGGAACGCGATCTCGAACATCCCCATGATCACCGTCAACGAGGCTCTGGGATTCACCTGGGACGAGACCACCCAGGAACTCGAGCAGGAGATCACCTTGGTGCGTGCGGCCTTGCGACACTAGAGCACTGAGATGCCTGCGCCCTCCCGAGAGGTTGCGTCTCGGAGGGTGGACCTCAGAGTTTCACTCCCGGGTTCGGGGTCTCACAGCTTGCGCAACCTTACTTGTCGCACCGAGTGTTCAGGTCCCTTCTGCAGCACGCAGGTGGCCCGACCGCGGGTGGGCCGAACGTTCTCCACGAGGTTCGGGCCGTTGACCTCCGCCCAGATCTGCTCGGCACGTTCGACGGCCTGCACGTCGCTGAGTCCGGCGTAGCGGCGGAAGTACGACTCGGGCCGCGCGAACGCCGTGCGACGCAGTTCGAGGAAACGGGAGACGTACCAGGAGCGGACGTCGTCGGTGCGGGCGTCGACGTAGAGGGAGAAGTCGAAGTAGTCGCTGACCGCGACACCCTGGGTGCCATCGGCCCGGATACGCGCGGGTTGCAACACGTTCAACCCCTCCACGATGAGCACGTCGGGGCGGTGCACGACGATCTGCTGGTCGGGGACGATGTCGTAGGTCAGGTGCGAGTAGACGGGTGCGGCCACCTCGTCTGCCCCCGACTTCACCGCGGAGACGAACCGTAACAACGCCCGCCGGTCGTAGGACTCGGGAAAACCCTTGCGGTGCAGGATGCCGCGGCGCTCGAGTTCCGCGTTCGGCAGGAGGAACCCATCCGTCGTCACGAGTTCGACCCGGGGCGTCTCGGGCCAGTGCGACAGCAGTTCACGCAACACCCGGGCCGTCGTGGACTTACCGACCGCGACGGAACCCGCGACACCGATCACGAAGGGCGTGCGTTCGGCCCGCTCACCGAGGAACGTCGTGGTCGCCTGGTGCAGTGAACCGGCTGCGCGGGCGTAGATGGTCAACAACCGGGACAGCGGGAGGTAGACCTCCTCGACCTCGCGCAGGTCGACCCGGTCCCCCAGACCTCGCAACCGGGCGACGTCACGGGCCGTCAACGTCATGGGGGTCGAGGCCCGCAGCCGACTCCACTGCTCGCGGTCGAGGACCACGTACGGCGAGGGCTGTGGCAGTGCGTGATGGTGCTGGGTGTGCGAGTGCTGGGACTGGGTCTGCTGGGTCTGGGTCTGCTGGGTCTGGGTCTGCTGGGTCTGGGTCTGCTGGGAGTGCGAGTCCCGTGACCCGTGAGCCCCCCGGGAGGGGCCTGCCGGTGCTCCGGGATCGGCCGCGTTCACCGGTGTGAGGCTACCCGGTGCCTTGGCCGGGCCCGCGAACCGCGCCGCGACGGTGCGGGATCGCCCACCCGAGGTGAGTGGATGAACGCGGTGTGGACCGTACCCTCGTCACCATGTGCGGAATCGTCGGTTACGTCGGGCTCGCTGCGCTGGACAAAGAGGGTTCGGAGGTTGTTCTCGACGGGTTGCGACGGCTGGAGTACCGGGGTTACGACTCCGCCGGCATCGCCGTCGTGACCCCTCTCGCGGGGGAGGGCCTGGGGCGCTCGGGGGTCGCGGTGCGCAAACGCGCGGGAAAGCTGGCCAACCTCGTCGAGGCCCTGGACGCGGAGCCGTTGCCGCGGGCCACGACCGCCATCGGCCACACCCGTTGGGCGACCCACGGTGGCCCGACCGACGCCAACGCCCACCCGCACCTCGACGCGACCGGTCGGGTCGCGGTCATCCACAACGGCATCGTGGAGAACTTCGCGTCGTTGCGCGCAGAACTGCTCGGGGCCGGGGTCGAGTTCAGCAGCGAGACGGACACCGAGGTCGTCGCGCACCTGCTCGGCCGCGCCTACCAGGCCGACCCGGGTGGTGACCTGACCGCGGCGATGCGCGCCGTGTGTGCGCGGCTCGAAGGGGCGTTCACGCTGTTGGCGGTGCATGCCGACGAACCGGGCAGGATCGTCGGTGCGCGGCGCAACTCCCCGCTCGTGGTGGGGTTGGGTGAGGGGGCGAACTACCTCGGTTCCGACGTCGCGGCCTTCATCGCGCACACCCGCGAGGCCCTCGAACTCGGTCAGGACCAGATCGTCACGATCACCCCCGAGGACGTCGTCGTCACGGGTTTCGACGGTTCCCCGGCGAGCGGTCGACATTTCCACGTCGACTGGGACGCCGCCGCCGCCGAGAAGGGTGGCTTCCCCAGTTTCATGGCCAAGGAGATCCACGACCAGCCGCAGGCCATCGCGGACACCTTGCTGGGGCGCACCGACGCCAGCGGCCGGTTGCAGCTGGACGAGATGAAGATCTCCGAGGCGGAACTGCGCAGTATCGACAAGATCGTGGTGATCGCCTGCGGCACCGCCGCCTACGCGGGGTCGGTTGCGAAGTACGCGATCGAGCACTGGTGTCGGATCCCCGTCGAGGTGGAACTGGCCCACGAGTTCCGTTATCGCGACCCTGTCCTCTCCGAGCGCACGCTGGTCGTCGCGATCTCGCAATCGGGGGAGACGATGGACACCATCATGGCGGTGCGACACGCGCGGGAGCAGGGCGCCCGGGTGCTGGCCATCTGCAACACCAACGGTTCCACCATCCCGCGCGAGTCCGACGCGGCGCTCTACACCCACGCGGGGCCCGAGATCGCGGTCGCCTCCACCAAGGCGTTCCTGGCCCAGATCACCGCCTGCTACCTGCTCGGGTTGTACCTGGCCCAGTTGCGGGGCAACAAGTTCGCCGACGAGGTGAGCGAGGTGTTGGCGCAGTTGCACGAGATCCCCGCCCAGGTCCGTCAGGTTCTCGACGGCCTGGAGCAGGTGCGCGAGATCGCCCGTTACATGGCCGACACCCGCTCGGTGCTCTTCCTCGGGCGCCACGTCGGGTACCCGGTGGCGATGGAGGGGGCGCTGAAACTCAAGGAGCTCGCCTACATCCACGCCGAGGGTTTCGCGGCCGGCGAACTGAAGCACGGTC
>JBPBQU010000051.1:0-5741 GCA_050955085.1 Janthinobacterium lividum
AGCATGTCATCAGGAACGCACACGGTTGCGTCACCATTCCGTCTCCAACTCACCGGACGACACCCCGAAGCGACCCGAACCTCACCCGGGCCACCGCATCCGGATCACGCCACTACCTCTCCCGTGCGCAGGTCCACCACGCCCTCGAGCTCGTCGAGGGGCACGGGGGCCAACAGGTCGTCGTCGGTGTTTCGGACGTTACCGACCGCGCGCGAGACGGGGTGGGCCTCGAGCACGCCGCCGAGAAAGAGGTCACGCGGCATCGCCTGCAGCAGCGCCTCGACCTCCGCACCGTCGTCCAGCGTCGGGTCCAGCCACGCGTCGCGCAGATCCCTGGGCACGACGAGAGGCATCCGTTCGTGCAACCGGTCCAGGCCCGCCTCGGCGGCCGTCGTGACGATCGCGAAGCTCACGAGCCAGCGCGTCGGTTCGTCCTCCGCCTTGGCCGGGTCCTTCCAGAACTCGTAGACCCCGGCGAGCGCGAGCAGCGAACCGTCGGCGTTGGCCACCGCGAACGGTTGTTTACGGGGCTTTCCGTCCACGGTGGCGGTCGCACTGGTCTGCCACTCGTACCACGCGTCGGCGGGGACGAGGCAGCGCCGGGCCAGCGCGGGTTTGCTGAAAGCGGGCTTGCTGAGCAGCGACTCGACCCGCGCGTTGACCATCCGCGCCGCACCCGAGGCGTCCTTGGACCAGCTCGGGACAAGCCCCCAGCGCAGCGCGCGCAGGGACCGGGTGGGCGGATCGTCGGGCGCGTCCCTGCGCAGTCGCTCCAGCACGACGGGCGGGGTCGTGGTCGGCGCCACGTTGGTCGAGAGCGTGACCTCGGGTCCGAGCGCAGCGCCGGGGGCCGCACCCAGGGCGTTGTCGTCGATCTCGAACTCGACCACCAGGTCATCGACATCTCGTCGCAGGGCATACCGACCGCACATGACGCCCACCCTGACACGCGGCCCGGACACGGGCTCCCGGACGCCGGTACCCAACACGGGCTCCCGGACACACGGGTTCCCGGACACACAGGCTCCCGACATACAGGCTCCCGACACGGGGGTCGGCGAGAGTCGGGTCCAGGCATGAGCAGGTGCTGACCAGTGGTGACCGGGTCGTGAGGGGCCCGTGGGACCACCCGGCGGTGCGGTGGCCACGGGAGTGCGATAGGTACTTCCCATGACTGTGGTGCGACGAGTGGCCCGACCGATGCTGGGCGCGATCTTCATCAAGACCGGTATCGACCAGATCCGGCACGCCGGCGACCTCGCTCCCGCGGCCGAGCCCGTGGTGGATGCGATCGCCACTCCGCTGGGCCTGCCGGACGATCCGGCCCTGCTGGTGCGCCTCAACGGCGCGGCCATGGCTGGTGCGGGGTTGCTGTTCGCCCTGGGGAGGTTGCCCCGGCTCTCGGCGGTCGTGCTCGCCGCGACGACAGCCCCCACGGCCTACGTGAACCACCCGTTCTGGACGGAGAAGGACAAGGCCGTGCGGGCAGAGGTCCTGGAGGACTTCCTCAGAGACGTCGCCCTGATCGGTGCGGCGTTGCTCGCCGCCGTGGACACCGCGGGCAAACCCGGTGCCCTGTGGCGCGGTCAGCGCGCCGGGCGCGATGCCAAGCGGATGGCCGTTCTCGCCGCCCGCGAGGCCGTGCACGCGGTCGAGGCGGGCAAGAAGGATCTTCAACTGGTGGCCGCCAAGCTCGGGTGAAGTCCTCGTCTGCTTCCCGCTCGTCCTCGGCGCCCCCGTCGCGGCCTCGGGTTGCTGCGAGGATGCCCGACGTGACCCCACCGAGTGACGTCCCCCCCTCATCAGCCGACCGGGCCTCGACCCACGCGACCCCGTGGCCTGCGCCGAGCGCGACGCCATGGCCTGCGCCGAGCGCGACGCCATGGCCTGCGCCGAGCGCGGTGGGCCCCCTCGATGCCGTGGTGACGGTCCCTGGTTCCAAGTCACTGACCAACCGTTACCTCGTCGTCGCGGCGCTCGCCTCGCGTCCGTCGGTGCTGCGCGACCCGTTGCGCTCACGTGACACCCTGCTGATGGCCGACGCGCTTCGGCAGCTGGGTGCGGACGTGACGGAGGTCGGTTCCGAGGCCCCGAGCATGGCCGACACCCCGGGGACGGACTGGGTGGTGCGGCCCGGTGCGATCACCGGCGGTGGGCGCATCGACTGCGGCCTCGCCGGAACGGTGATGCGCTTCCTGCCTCCGGTGGCCGCCCTGGCCGGTGAACCGGTGGAGTTCGACGGCGACGACCGGGCCCGGGAACGTCCCATGGGGGCGGTGCTCGAAGCTCTGCGCCAGCTCGGCGCAGTGGTGGATGACGGTGGACGAGGGTTGCTGCCGTTCACCGTGAGCGGTCCCCCAGGTGGGTTACGGGGTGGGGCGGTGCGCGTCGACGCCTCCGGTTCCAGCCAGTTCGTCTCCGCGCTGCTGCTCGTGGGTGCCCGCTGCCGCGAGGGTCTCGAGGTCGTCCACGACGGCCCGCCGTTGCCCAGCGCGCCTCACATCCGCATGACCGTCGAGGTGCTGCGCGACGTCGGTGTGGTTATCGACGACTCACTACCCGGGCGCTGGTTCGTGGAGGCGGGGGAGATCAACGCCCTCGACGTCGAGGTCGAGCCGGACCTCTCCAACGCGGGCCCGTTCCTGGCGGCAGCCGCGGTGGTCGGCGGACGGGTCCGGGTCCCGGGTTGGCCGCAGTCGACGACGCAGGCCGGTGACCTGCTGCGCGACGTCCTCGACCAGATGGGAGCCGAGGTCTCCCTCGACCGCGACGGTTTGACGGTGGAGGGTACGGGTGAGCTGTACGGCCTCGACCTCGACCTGCACGAGGCCGGTGAACTGGCTCCCGTCATCACCGCCCTCGCCGCGCTCGCGAGCTCCCCCTCGCGACTGCGCGGCATCGCGCACCTGCGCGGGCACGAGACCGACCGGCTGAAGGCCCTCGTCACCGAGGTCAACGCCCTCGGTGGGAACGCCGAGGAGATGACCGACGGGCTCCTCATCCGTCCACGGCCCCTGCACGGTGGGGTCTTCCGCACCTACGCAGATCACCGGATGGCCACCGCCGCCGCCGTCATCGGCCTGCGGGTCGCCGGGCTCACGGTGGAGGACGTCGACACGACACGCAAGACCCTGCCGGACTTCCCCGGGATGTGGAACGCCATGCTTGCGGCCCGCTGAGTGGGACGCCAGAGTCGTCGGGCCAGTTACGACGAGGACGACGTCCGGGTCCGCCCGAACCCGCGTGGTTCGCGTCCGCGCACCAAGGAGCGTCCCGCCCACGACGACGCGGTCCCCGCCTACGTCGTGGCCGTCGACCGGGGACGGTCGACCTGCCTGGTCGCGGGAGGCACCGCGCAGGAGCGGACGGTCACAGCGATGCGGGCGCGCGAACTCGGGCGCATGGGCGTCGTCGTGGGTGACCGCGTAGGCCTCGTCGGGGACACCTCGGGCACCCCGGACACGCTCGCCCGCATCGTGCGCATCGACCCCCGGGTCACGGTCCTACGGCGCACGGCCGACGACACCGACCCCATCGAGCGGGTCGTCGTGGCCAATGCCGACCAGCTCGTGGTGGTCACCGCCGTCGCGGACCCCGAGCCCCGCTCGCGCCTCGTCGACCGTTGTCTCGTCGCGGCCTACGTCGCGGGCATGCGACCGCTGCTGTGCCTGACCAAGGGCGACCTGCGACCGGCCGAGGAGGTGCTGGACACCTGGGCGCCGCTGGGCCTGGACGCGGTGGTGACCTCGCGCGGGCCCGAGGGTCTCCTCGGGCTCGACGCGGTGCGCGAACGCCTGGCCGGTCGCACGAGCGTCCTCGTAGGACATTCCGGGGTGGGCAAGTCGACGCTGGTCAACGCCCTCGTCCCCGACGCGGGCCGGGCCACCGGCCACGTCAACGCCGTCACCGGCCGGGGCCGGCACACGTCCACGTCGATGGCGGCTCTCGCGCTGCCCTCGCCTGCCGGTGGGGTGGACGGCTGGGTCATCGACACACCCGGCATCCGTTCCTTCGGGCTGGCGCACGTCGACCCGGAAGCCGTCCTCGCGGCCTTCCCTGATCTCGCGGCGGGTGAGGGCAGTTGTCCGCGCGGGTGCACGCACGACGAGACGGAGTGCGCGCTCGACGAGTGGGTGGCGCAGGGTCATGCGGGTGCAGCCGGACCTGCCCGGTTGTCGTCCTTCCGTCGGTTGCTGGAGGTGCGGCGCTCGACGCGCGAGGACTGACCCGGCCCCGGCCGGTGCGGACGATCAGAGCAGCGTGCTCCAGTAGCTCCAGAACTTCACGCCCACCATCGCGACGACGGCGACGTCGGTGAGCACGATGAACAGCACCCGGAAGTCGATGACCGCACGGGCCAGCGGTTCCAGCGCCTGTGGCACGGGTAGCAGGCCGCGGTCGAGCCCGTCGGCTACCTGCGTCCACCAGGTCGGGACGACGACCGCCCAGACCACCATGCAGTACGGGCACAGCGCATGGATCGAGTACAGGCTCTGGCTGATGAGCCAGCCGATGAAGACCAGGCCGAGGGTGATCCCGAGCAGGTAACCGCGCTCCACCCACCGCGGTAACGCTGTGCGGGAGAGGACCAGCACCCCCAGAGTCGTGGAGACCGCGAAGGCCGCGATGCCCAGCAGCGGGTTGGGGAAGCCGAACACGGCGGCCTGGTCGGTCGCCATGACCTTGCCGCACGAGATCAGCGGGTTGATGCTGCAGCTGGGAACGTAGGAGGGGTCCTGGGCGAGCTTGAAGCGTTCGACGGTGAGGGTGAAGGCAGCGACGAAGCCGAGGATGCCGCCCACGGTGAGCAGCAGCCCGCGCACCCGCACGGAGACGGGCAGGGCGGAGAGGTGCCGCTCCCCGGGTCGGTCCTCGACGCCCGCGATGCTCTCCTCGTCCAACGCCCCGCTCGACGCCTCCCTTGACGCCTCCTCGCGGCCACGAGCAGCCCTTCGATCCGGGGTCTCCCCCTCCGGGTGGTCTCCACCGCGCGCCGTGGTGATGCCGGGCATCGGGTCCTCCATGGTTGTGCCGAGGGTCGGGGGTTGTGCCGAAAGTCGGGGTCTTCGCCGAGAGTCGGGCGACGGGCTCTCCCAGGATGCTCGACCCGTCCGAGCGTTACCTGAACACACGCATCCGTCGCGGGACCACGCTCCCACGACCGGCGGGCGGTAGGTTCGCGCCGTGTCGAGCGCCGCGCAGCACCCTCCCGCCCGGACCGGTAGCTCCAACCCCGGCAGGTCCGGTCACCGGCCGCGCTACGACGACGACCTGCGCCTTGCGCACGTCATCGCCGATCAGGTCGACGCGGTGACGACGGACCGCTTCCGGGCGCTCGACCTCACCGTGGAGACGAAGCCCGACCTGACCCCGGTGAGCGACGCCGACCGCAGCGCCGAGGAGCTGATCCGCTCCCAGCTGCGGCGTACCCGCCCGCGCGACGCCGTCCTGGGCGAAGAGTTCGGCCTGGTCGGGCACGGTCCGCGGCAGTGGGTGCTCGATCCGATCGACGGCACGAAGAACTTCGTGCGTGGCGTACCCGTCTGGGCGACCCTGATCGCCCTGCTCGACGAGGGTGAACCCGTCGTGGGGCTCGTCTCCGCACCCGCGTTGCACCGGCGGTGGTGGGCCGCGCTCGGTTCGGGGGCCTGGACCGGGCGCAGCCTGAGCTCCGCGACCCGCATCGGCGTCAGTGAGGTCAGCGACCTGAGCGACGCGTCGTTCGCGTACTCGTCCTTGAC
>JBPBQU010000052.1:0-5692 GCA_050955085.1 Janthinobacterium lividum
GACAGCACCGCGCAGTCCAGGAACGTGACGGCAGCCAGGTCGATGACGACGGATACCGGGTGGTCCGCGAGCAAGGACTGCCACGCATCCGTCAACTCGGCGACGTCGGCGGCATCGAGTTCACCGTCCCACACCCACACCGTGGGTGGGACGTGATCGAGAGGGTTGGCAGTGCTGGGCAGAGTCATGGCGGGCTCTCCCTCGGCGTTGGCGGGATGCGCAACCGGGTCCGGGGCGGCACAGCGGTGCAAGAACGGGCGACCGTGCTGGTGCAGCACCGCCACCCACCGTAGTTCCATCTCCTGCAGACGACAAGGATTTCGGATGGCTGACGTCGCGCCACTGTCAGCAGGGACGGGCGAGGACCAGAACGACGGGGGCTCTCCGGCCGCTCCGGGTGCCGGTCAACGTCTGCGACGTCAGGTGATCCGTTACCGGCGCGGCCCCGTCGCCGCTCAGGACGCGGCGTACCAGGAGTTCCCAGACCTCGGTCCGGATCGTCGTGGTGTCGGGCCCGTCGGTGCTGGTCAGCGCGCCGGTGAGGTCGACCTGCGTCCGCGATGCCCCACTCCCGCGAACCGCGACGTCGACCGCACCTCGCTCCAGCCGTCCCTGGATCTGCACGCTTTCCTGCGCCTGCGTACCGCCGGTGAGGATGGTGTTGACCACGGCGCTGGCGTAGACAGGGTCGGCGCAGGCGTCGTAGACCCAGCGCCGTCCCAGCACCGAGTGCTCCATCGTGGCGATCGACCCCCGTTCACCGGCAGGGTGCGGCGCACCGCGGTAGGTCAACGGGACGTGCAGGATCGTCCCGTCACCGGTTCGCACGAGAAACGTCTCGACGCCGACCTCATCGGCGGGGTCGTCGAAACGATAGGAACCCACTCGGCGCAGCATCGCAGGAGCACCGTCGAACCAGGGCCGAGTGGGTAACCAGCCGCTCAGCAGCTCCATCTTCGACGGGCGCAGTTCGGCTCGATGCAGGAGTGCCACGCTGCGAGGGCAGGGGTCGTTGTTCCTGGCCGGATCTGGTGCGGGTGACGCCACGGTCGGCCCATGTCTCCCGTCGAACCGAAATCAGCCCTCCTGGTCGGTCTCGGCATCCGGGTTCGCGACCCCCACGAACTATCGGCCGGTCACCTCGACTGATACCGGCAGACGTTGCGGCGCCCACTCGATGGATTCTCGGCACCGTTCACCCGCAGCGCCGCGGAGGTCTGGAAACCCTACGAGTTCGAGGTGCAGCGCTCACGTTCCCTGGTCGCCGACGTCCCGCTGGCTCGCACCGGGGGTCGTTTCCACAGCCATCCAAGGCAGCGACACCATCGTCAGGAGGACACCCGAGATGTGCGGGTCCAGTGGCGTAGTCCTGGTGTGAGGGCGGCGACGACCCCGACGGCGAGCAGGCAGGCCAGACCACCGCTGGTCGCGGAGGCGGCAGCTGAGGTGAGCCCGGCGACGGCTCCGGCCCGCGCCGTGCCGAGACCGGGTCCGGCGACACCGACGATGTTCTCCACCGCACTCACTCGTCCGAGGTAGGCGTCCGGAGTGTCCAGCTGGACGAGGGTGCCGCGGGCGATGACCGCGGTGGTGTCGCTCGCGCCGGCGACCACCAGACAGCTCAACGTGACGGGTAGGGAGTGGACCAGGCCGAAAGCGGCCAGGGACACCCCCCACATACCCGCCGCGCTCGCCATGAGGACGCCGGGGTGGGCGGCGCGGGTGATCACCCCCGCGAAGAGCCCGGCGAGCACACCTCCGACGGCGAGGGCGGAGAAGAAGAATCCCACGGTGGCAACTCCGTCACCGGAGCGTTCAGCGTTGACGGCGGGGAACAGGGCGATGGGCATGGCCAGGACCGTGGCGCTGAGATCGATGGCCAGACATCCGCGGACGACTGGTCGGTTCACGATGAACCGCCAACCGTCGAGGGTCGCGCGCAGCGCACCGACCTGCACCCTGTCGTCGGTGGTTCCCACCGCGTCGGTGCCTGCCGGGGTTTCGCCTGGACCGGTGGGGAGACGAGCGGTGCCGTGCAGGGAAACGGTGACCGCCGCGAGACCGAGGACGTAGGCGGTGAAGAGTCCCCGACTGGCGATGACGATTCCGGCGACAACCGGGCCGACGAGCATGGCGACCTGAAAACCCACGTGGTTCAGGGCGACACCTGCGGGGACCAGGTCTGGTGGGAGGAGGCGGGTGATGAAGGTGCGTCGAGCTGGTGCCCCGGTCGCGGTGGCGGTGTTCAGGACCGCCACCAACACGAGGACCAGGCCCACCGAGGCGGTGTCGAGACCGGCCTGGACCGCGAGGCCGGCGAGCGTCGCGACGGTGCCGATCGTCGTGGCCACGACGACGCGGCGGCGGTCGAGGGTGTCGGCGAGAGTCCCGCCGAGCGCGCCCGCGGCGAGGGTCGGGATCGCCGTGGCGAGCCCGATGGCACCGGTCCAGACCGTGCTGTGGGTCAGTTCCCAGACCTGGTGGAGGACGGCGACGGTGGCGAGCTGGTCACCGAACCCTGCGGCGGTGCTGGCGATCCAGAGTCGGCGGAAGGCGGGACTGCGACGGAGGGGGCGGAGGTCGATCAGCGGCGTGAACCGCATTACGTCGACGGTGCGCCGCGGTTCGTCACCCGGTGGGTGGCAGCACCCTGACCGGACGACGCCGTCGTCGCGGTGCCCGTGCCGGCCTCCTCCTGCGCCCGGAGTCGTGCGCTGATGCGGTGCAGGAACGAGCGGCGTTCGAGCGCGACGCCGAGGTCGGCGACGACCCGGGTCAGGGCGTAGGGGATCTCCGCCTCCAGTTCGGCCCACGCCGCTTCGGTGGCCCGCCATTCCGCTTCCAGGAACGGGACCAGCGCCTCACCGGTGGGGGTGAGGGAAACGGTGCGGGTGCGTGCATCTGCACCGGGAAGGGTGTCGACGAGGCCGTCGCGGCGCATGACGGTGACGGTCTGACTCATGGCTGAGTGCGTGACCTCGACCTGTTCGGCGAGTTGTTTGACGCTCATCGGACCGCGGTGGTGCAGGCGGATCAAGGCCATGCTGAAGCGGGGCCGAACCCCGGCGACTCCACGCTGCTCGTACAAGCGGGCGATGTCGGCATCCATCGCCGAGAGCAGGTCTCGCAGTGGTTGCAGGCTGCTGGTCAGGGTCGGGTCGGCATCACCAGCGGGCTGACCCGTCGATGTCATAGCCCTAATATAACAGCACTGATAGGACTTCGGTCGCCTCGGACTCCACGAGTGACACCTCGACCGTGCCGGTCCGAACCGGTCACACCGTCGAGCGACGGATGTGCGACCGTAAGGCACGACGGGCCAGCGGACCGAGTTCCTCCACCAGTTCCACGAGCACACCGAGCTGATCGAGGGCTTGCAGTGCACTGTTTCCCGCTTCGGCGTCGACGCCCTCGTAGAGCTCGAAACCGATGAACGCGGCGGACACCGCCCGGGCCAGGCTCACCGGGTCGAGCACCGTCGAGAGTGGAGAACCGAGGAGGACCCGCGACAACACCGCCTCGATCTCCACCACCCACAAGTTGAGACCCTCGGCCGTGACCTGGCCGAGGGCTGCGTCGGTCTGACCCGCGGCCAGAAGCTGGGCCAGGACAGCGACGTTGCCCTCCGCTCGTTCCGCGAGGTGGATCTCCTGGCCGACGTCGAGCAACTCCCGCAGAGAGGCGACCGTGGCGAACCGTTCCCGGTAGCGCGCGACCCGCCGCTCCGTCGTGCGGCGGCAGGCCTCCGCGAGCAGGGCGTCCATCCCGCCGAAGTGGTAGAAGATCAAACCCTGGTTCACGTCCGCCGCAGCCGCGATGGTCCGCGCTGACGTCCCCGCGATACCGCGCGAGCGCAAGGTCTCGATGGTGCTGTCGATCAACCGGTCCCGGCTGCTCACCCGGGCTGGGGCCTTCGACGGGTGCTCCTTGGGGACATCCTCCGGGTCGCCGTCACTCACACATTCCGGTCTATCAGACACCACGGAGCTGGCGGCGCTACGCCCGCACGACCACGACATGGCACTCGGTGCGTGGGCCCGCAGGCGTGCCCCGTGCGCCCGGTTCGCTCGGTGACCCGGGCGCACGGGGCACCCCCACGGCCGGGCGTCCGGCCCTACGTATAGTCGGCGCTCATGCAGATGCAAAGCCTCAACGGCAAGACGGCGGTCATCACCGGGGCGTCCAGCGGCATCGGGGACGCCGCCGCCCGCCTCCTGGTCGCCGAGGGCGTGCACGTCGTGCTCGCCGCGCGCCGGCGCGAGCGGTTGGACGCCCTGGCTGCCGACCTCGGCGACGCGGCCACCGTGGTGCAGACCGACGTGGCCGACCCCGCCCAGGTGGCGGCCCTGTTCGACCTGGTCGGCAGTCGCTTCGGCGGGTTGGACCTGTTGTTCAACAACGCCGGGCTCGGCATCAACGCCCCCTTCGCCACCAGCGAGCCGGACGACTGGAAGACGATGATCGACGCCAACCTCTACGGCGTACTGCACTGCACGCAGGCGGCGATCCCGCTGATGCGCGGCCGTTCCGGGGCGATGATCTCCTCCGTCTCCAGCGTCGGCGGCCGGTTCGGAGCCGAGAACTGGTCGGTCTACAGCGCGACGAAGTTCGCCGTCGTCGGATTTCACGACGCCCTGCGCAAGGAGCTCGGCCCCGAGGGCATCCGGGTCTCGGTGATCGAGCCCGGTGCGGTGTGGACCGAGTTCGGTGAGAACGTCAGCGAGGCCATCCGGGAACGCCGCGAGTCCCTCGACGCGCTGCGGGCCGTGGACGTCGCCCAGGCATTGGTCTACGCCTTCGCCCAGCCGGCCAACGTCCTGATCCAGGAGATTCTGATGCGCCCGGTGCTCCAGGTCGCCCCGTAACCTGGCGCGGCCGGTTCCGCACGTGCCTACCCTTTCGACGGTTCGACTGAACCACTGCAGCCTTCAGCGCGTCCGAAGCATGCTCAGCGGTGGATGGTGGCAGCGCGGAGACACGGGGTGCGCACGATGCCAGGCACGGAATCAGGAGTACGGACGGCCCCTGCGGACCCATCCGCGCGGCCGGGGCGCCGTCGGGGGTATCGACGGGGCGGGTTCGGTTCGTGCGGGTGCCGTTCTCCCAGGTACAGATGCTGGTCCTGAGCCAGCGGGTGGGCACCGCCCTGGCCGCCTGCGGTACGCCGGACATCGTGGAGCACCAGGCAGGGCACCGGGACGGGCGCAGGTCGAGGTCGTCGACACCGGTTCGGACGTGTCCCGGATCGACGACCCCGTGATCACCGCCACCGGCGGGGAGCCGGGAACGCTTCCGGTCGGCCGGGACGCGGCGTGTCGGGCGACGGTTACCTGCTGCTGAGTGTTGCACCGGGCACCCCGGCACCGGACGACTCGGTCCTGGTGTGGAGCGAGGGCACCACCTGGGACGCCGCCACCCAGGATGTGGTCCTCAACGAGGGTCGCCGGTTCGCGCTGGGCACCGAGGAGACGGCTGCGGGAGACCCCATCGACGACCTGTTGCACGTGCTGGGTCCGGAGGGGGCCCGGGCGGTCGAAGTGTGCGGTGGCGTCGGCGGCGACCCGGGGTCGGACCGACGCGACGGGCGAGCCGTGCGCCTGGGGTGACCCGCAACGCCGAACGCAGCGCTACCCCCGGCAGGCGTCCACGAACGCCGTGAACAAGCGGTCGTCGGCGCCGTTCTCCTCGGGGT
>JBPBQU010000053.1:0-5640 GCA_050955085.1 Janthinobacterium lividum
GGGTGGCGCCACTGCTCCCGGTCGTCCGCTCGTCCTGCGCGTCGGCCATCGACTCCCTCTCGCGTCATCAACCGCCACAGATCGTGACGACCAGTCCATTCTGCAACGGACCGACGATTCGTGACGGCATCGCCTCGCGAGACGGGCGGAGGGAGGTTCAATCATCCTCGGGCGTCGTGGCGGCCGCCCGGGCCCGCCGAGCCCGCTCACCGTGGTCGCGGTGGGAATCCGCGGCCAACCGGTGGCGCGGCGACGTCCGCCAATAGATCACGGCGAACCCGACGGCGACGGCGAGGACGATCAGCGCAGTGAGCACCTGCATGTCGTCACCGTAACCCCGTACCCCCCTCGCGGTAAGCCCCGGTGACCGCGGCGACGACCCACGATTCAGGCGCCGAGCTCGATGTTGGCGCCCGGGATCGCCTCGAGCAGCGCCTTGGTGTATTCCTCACGCGGGCTCTGGAACACCTCGTCCACCGTGGCCGCCTCGACGAGCTTGCCCTTCTGCATCACCACGACGTCGTCGGCGATCTGCTTGACCACCGCGAGGTCGTGGGTGATGAACAGGTAGGTGAGCCCCAACTCGGCCTGGAGGTCGTTGAGCAGGGTGAGGATCTGACCCTGGACGAGGACGTCCAAGGCGCTGACGGCCTCGTCGCACACCACGACCTCGGGCTGCAGGGCCAGCGCACGCGCGATCGCCACCCGCTGACGCTGCCCACCGGACAACTCGGTCGGGAAGCGGCGCAGCGAGCTCTGCGGCAGCGAGACCTTGTCGAGCAGGTCACGTACCCGCAGTTCTCGAGATCTGGTGTCCCCCACCCCGTGGACCTTGAGAGGTTCCTCGATGGTCCGGTAGATGCTCCAGCTGGGGTCGAGGGACCCGTAGGGGTTCTGGAAGATGGGCTGGACCCGGCGGCGGAACGCGAACTGCTGACGACGGTCGAGGGTCGTGATGTCGACACCGTCGAACTCCACCGTGCCGGACGTCGCGGGCAGCAGGTTCAGCACCAGCTGCGCGACCGTGGACTTTCCTGAACCGGACTCCCCCACGACGGCCATGGTCGTACCGCGGCGCACCGAGAAACTCACGTCGTCCACCGCCCGCAGTTTCTCCGCCCGCGCACCGCCCCCGCGGATCGTGAACTCCTTGCTGAGGTTCTTGACCGCGATGACCTCCACCCGCGTTTCCCCGACGTCGGGTACCGCGACCGGACTCTCCTCCACCGTGGTCTCGTGCACCTGCACGGCGACGGCCTCGGCTTGTTCGACGATGCGCTCGCGGTGCGCGGACTGGAGGCGACGTGAAGCCAGCGACGGGGCCGCGCTGACCAGACGCTGGGTGTAGGGGTGGCGGGGCCGCTGCAGGATCTCGGCGGCCGGCCCGGACTCCACGACCTGCCCCTTGTACATGACCACGAGGTGTCCGGCGCGCTCTGCGGCCAACCCCAGGTCGTGGGTGATGAGCAGGACCGCGGTTCCCAACTCGGAGGTCAGGGAGTCCAGGTGATCGAGGATCTGGCGCTGCACCGTGACGTCGAGCGCTGAGGTGGGCTCGTCGGCGATGAGCAGCCGCGGACGTGACGCCAACCCGATCCCGATCAGCGCACGCTGGCGCATCCCGCCGGAGAACTCGTGCGGGAACTGCTTGTAGCGACGCGCCGCGTCACCCAGGCCCGCCTCACCCAGGACCTCGATGGCGCGCTTCTTCGCCTCGGTGCCCTTCGCGATCCCGTTGGCCTCGATGGCCTCCTTGACCTGGAACCCGATGCTCCACACCGGGTTGAGGTTCGACATCGGGTCCTGCGGGACGAGACCGATGTGGGTACCCCGCAGCGAGACGAACTCCCGTGCGGAAGCGTGCGCGAGGTCCTTGCCGTCGAAGAGGATCTCGCCACCGACGACCTTGCCGTTGCCGGGAAGAAGGCCGATGACGGCCTGCGCCGAGGTCGACTTCCCCGAACCGGACTCCCCGACGATGGCCACCGTCTGCCCCGGATACACGGTGAAGTTGGCGTTGCGCACCGCGTGCACGGCTCGACCACCCGAGGCGAAGTCCACCTGGAGGTTGCGCACCTGGAGCAACGGCTTGCTCCGGTCGACCGCAGGGGCCCTGCCAGGGGTGGGCATCGAATGGCTCACTGGGTGCGCCCCTTCGGGTCGAGGGCGTCACGCAGGGCGTCACCGAGCATGAGGAAGGACAGGACGGTCAAGGACAAGGCGATCGAGGGCCAGAGCAGAACCCACGGATCGGTGCGCAGGGACTTCTGTGCGTTGGAGATGTCGCCACCCCAGGACACGACGCTGGAGGGCAACCCCAGACCGAGGTAGGACAGCGTCGCCTCCGCCGCGATGTAGACGCCGAGGGAGATCGTCGCCACGACGATGACGGGGCCGATCGCATTCGGCACCACGTGGCGCATCAACGTCGCGAACCGTCCCAGGCCCAGGGAGGTGGCCGCGGTGACGTACTCGTAACTACGTACCTGCAGCACCGCCCCACGCATGATCCGCGCCACCTGGGGCCAGCCGAAGAGCGCCAGGGTCAGGGCGACCGTCCAGACGTTGCGGCCCTTGAGGGCCTGCAGCATGACGATGGCACCGAGGATGAGCGGCAGGGCGAAGAAGATGTCCGCGACGCGGGAGAGGATCGAATCGAGCCAGCCCCCGAAAAAGCCGGAGATGGCACCGATGATTCCGCCGAACAGCACCACGAGCACGGTGGTGAGGATCCCGACCGTGACCGAGGCGCGCGCACCGCGGATCACCCGGGCGTAGACGTCGGTACCGGCACCTGTCACCCCCAGTGGGTGGGCGGAACTGGGGCCCTGCAGAGCGCTCGCGAGATCGACGAACCGGGGGTCCTGGGAGGAGAAGATCCCCGGGAAGATCGCCACGAGCAGGATCAGCAGGATCAGCAGCACGGGGACGATGAAGAGCGGGCGCCTGCGCAGCTGCTTCCAGGCGTCGCCGTAGAGGCTTGCCGAGGGCGCGCTCTCGTCGACCGCGTCCACGGCCGCGAGCGGGGTGTCCTCCAGCGGCGCGACAAAGTGTTCCTGGCCCGGACGCACGACGGTGTCAGACATAGCGAATCCTCGGGTCCAGGACGGCGTAGAGCAGGTCGACGACGAGGTTGGCGAGCAGGTACACGAGCACCAGGACGGTCACCACCGAGACGACCGTCGGACCCTCGCCGCGCACCACCGATTGGTACAGCAACCGCCCCACCCCCGGGACGTTGAAGATCCCTTCGGTGACGAGCGCACCACCCATCAGGGCCCCGAGGTCGGTCCCGAGAAAGGTGACGACCGGGATGAGGGAGTTCCGCAGCACATGGACCGTCATCACCCGTGGGCGGGAGAGACCTTTGGCGGTCGCGGTGCGCACGTGGTCCGCGGAAAGGCCCTCGGCGACCGAGTTCCGCGTCAGGCGGAGCACGTAGGCGAAGGACAACGACCCCAGTACGGCTCCGGGGAGGAGGAGGTCGAGGAACCCGGGTTCGGAGCCCACGGTCGGGCTGACGATTCCCCACTTCACCCCGACGAGGAACTGGGCGACGAAACCGATGACGAAGACGGGGATCCCGATGAGGATCAGACTGATGAACAAGACCGTCGAGTCGAAGATCCCACCACGGCGCAGCCCGGCGATGAATCCGAACACGATGCCGAAGACGCCTTCGATGACCAGGGCGACGACGGCGAGCTTGATCGTCACCGGGAAGGCCCGCGTCATCAGGTCGGCGACCGGGCGGCCGGTGAAGGACTGCCCGAAGTCGAAGGTGAAGATCCCCTTGATGAAGAGCAGGTACTGGACGAAGAACGGACGGTCCAGGTGGTACTGCGCCCGCAGCTGCGCAAGCGCAGTCGGGCTCGCCGGCCGGTCACCGAAGAGGGCGAGAATCGGGTCACCCGGCAGCAGGAACACCAAGGCGTAGATCAGGAGCGTCGCTCCGAAGAACACAGGCACCATCTGCAGCAGACGGCGCCCGATGTACCAACCCATCACGAGCCTCCTCGGGGATCCGGCCTTCCGTGGCCGTTCCCGCCCAGTCTGAGAACGGTGGACGCGTCGCGTGCCGCGGGGGCGAACCGGTCAGCGAACCGGCCCACCCCCACGACGAGACGTCATCAGGACTTGGTGACCTCGTAGAACAGCGGAACCGAGTTCCACCCGAACTGGACGTTCTGTGCGTTCTCGCCGAAACCGCCCGTGGCGTTGGAGTACCAGAGCGGGAGAACCGGCAGGTCCGTGAACAGGATGGTCTGTGCCTGCTGCAGGATCTTGGTCGCCTGAGCCTGGTCCGTCTGCGCGGCGGCCTGGCCCATCAGGGCGTCGAACTCCGGGTTGGAGTAATCCCCGTCGTTGGAGCCGGCCCCGGTCGCGTACAACGGCGCGAGGAAGTTATAGAGGCCCGGGTAGTCAGCCTGCCAGCCGGTGCGGAAGGCGCCCTTGATCGTCCGGTCGGTGATCTCGGTGCGGATTTGCTTGAAGGTGGGGTCGGGCGCCCCCTCGGAGGCGATCCCCAGGTTCTGCCGGATGCTCGCCGTCACCGCGTCGACCCATTCCTGGTGACCCCCATCGGTGTTGTAGGCGATGGTGAAGGTACCGGTGTACGGAGCGATGGCCTCGGCCTGCGCCCAGAGGGCCTTCGCCTTCGCCACGTCGAAGGACAGGACGTCGTTACCCGCCACGCTCTCGGAGTACCCCGCGATGACGGGGGAGGTGAAGTCCTTGGCCGGGGTGCGGGTCTCGTTGAAGACCGTCTTGCAGATCTGTGCGCGGTCGAAGGCGTGGGACAGGGCCTGGCGACGCAGCTTGCCCTCCTCACCCCCGAAGTTCGGCAATCCCTCGGGGATGGCGAAGGACTGGAAGATTGCGGCCGGAATGTTGACGGCGCGGTCCCCCAGGTCGTCCTTGAACGTGGCCAGCGCCGACGGCGGGATGTTGTCCAGGACATCGAGGTTGCCACCCTGCAGGTCCGAGTAGGCCGCGTCATAGGTCTCGTAGAAGACGAAGGCCAGGCTCGTGTTCTGCGCCTTGCGGGGGCCGTCATAGGCTTCGTTGGGCAGGAAGTCGATGCGGACGTTGTGCTGCCACGCACCCGCTTCCTTCAGCTTGTACGGGCCGTTGCCGATCGGGTTCTCCCCGTAGGCCTTGAGATCGGTGTAGGCCGAGTCGGGCAACGGATAGAAGGCCGAGTAGCCCAGGCGCAGCGGGAAGTCACCCTCGGGCTGGAGCAGCTTGACCGTGAAGGTGGTGTCGTCCACCACGACCAGCCCGGACATGGTCTGTGCGGTCGGCGGGTCCTTCTGGACCTCGGGATAACCCTGGATCGGCTCGAAGAAGTAGCTGTTGAGCTGGGCGTTGGTGACCAGCGCGCCGTAGTTCCACGCGTCGACGAACGACTTCGCCGTGACGGGGGTGCCGTCGGTGAATTTCTGGCCGGCCTTGATCTTGATGGTGTAGTTCTGCCCGTCGGTCGACTCAAGGGAGTCGGCGATGTCGTTCTCGGGCGAACCGTCGGCCTTGTAGTAGACGAGACCGGCCCACAGTGAATCGAGCAGGCGACCGCCACCGACCTCGTTCGTGTTGGTCGGGATCAAGGGGTTCTGCGGCTCGGTGCCGTTGGCGACGACG
>JBPBQU010000054.1:0-5634 GCA_050955085.1 Janthinobacterium lividum
ATCGGAGCGCAACGCGGCACAGACGTCGTCGAGCAGCTCGGCGGGAGCGGGCAACCCGACCTGCGCGCGCACGCGGCGGAAGACCTCGGGCTGCCAGCGAAGGTCGTCCGGCACCTGCGTGGACGAGTGGTCACGATCGAGCGCCCAGTCGCGCAGCAGCTGCGGGCGGGCGGCACCGTAGCGCGCGAAGAGTCCCGCGATCCGGCTCGCAAGGGCGATGCGCCGCACGCGGGGGGAGTCCTCACCGGGAGGGGTGCGCAGGTGATGGCGCAGCACCGCGAAGACGTCGGCGGGCCCGACCAAGAGGTCATCGGACCCCGCCGCAGCGACGTCGAGGGGTGCGATCTCGTCGAGCACCTCCAGCACGTGCCAGGTGAGCGACTCGGGCGACCAGCGCTCGACAGCCTCGGCGTGCCCGGGTGCGGTACGCCCGACGACCTCGGCGAGCACCCCGTCGAGCAACCGCGCCGGAGAGGTGAACTCGATGCGCGCGCAGATCCCGTCGGCGAGGGCCGGATCACTCCCCTCACTCACCCCGAGGTGGTGCGAGAGTCGTTGCGCGATCCAGCGTTCGGTGCCGCGGGCACCCACCGCGAGCAGGTCGGGCGCGAACGGATCGCTACCCGGGGCCGGGGTCTGCAGGACGTCGGCGAGCCCGGCGACCAGCGCGACGGCGCTCTCGGAGCGGTGGACGTGAAGCACGGACCCTTGTCTATCCGATCGAGGACGCCCGATCGATCGGGGGCGTCGAACCGGTACCTGGGCGTGGTCCGCCCCGGTGAGGGCTCACCAGGCGTCCACACGCACGAGGGAGACCGGGTACGGGCGCTCCGGGAGCTGGGGTGGAGGCCGACCGGAGCCTTCCCGGGTCCTGCGCCAGCCCTGACCTCCTCCGGCACTGACGCAACGCCTCCGCACTCGGGCTGCGGGGTCACCCCTGTCGCTACCGTGCGGCCCATGCCTGGACCTGCGGTGCTGCAGCTCTACGACCCTGCCTGGCCCGGACGCGCAGCTCAGCTGCTCACCGCGGTGAACCACGCGATGAGGCCGCTGGGAGTGGCTGAATCCTTCGAGCACATCGGCTCCACCTCGGTGCCGGGTCTGATGGCCAAAGCCTGCATCGACCTTCAGGTTCAGGTCAGCGAACTGCCCCAGCCTGAGCTGCTGGACCAGGCGCTGGCCCCCACCGGCTTCGTCCCCACGACCGGCTCACGCCCGGACTCACCCGGGGTGTACCGGGACATCCCCCGCGGTTCAGAACCGGTCCCCGACACCCACCCGCCCGGTGCTGCGGTTGCGGGGTGGCCCTTTCGACACCCCGGGCCCGAACTCCCCGGGGCAGATCGCCCAGCTCCCCGTCTTCGGTCGACGAGCGAGCCGGGACGCGGTGCGCCGTGTGCAGGAGGCTGCAGCAGTCCACGCAGTGCCGTACACGGCAGGGCTGATCGAGTTGATCAACAGCGGCAAGCGGATGCCGCGCCTCCCCGGAGAACTGCGGGCCCTCCCCCGTCGTCACGAGTGAGACGTGGTCGTGGTGGAGGACCACCTCGCCCAGCGTCGTGAGCGCTGACTGCGGGACGAGATGACCGACCCCCTGGTCGTTTCCTACCCCTTGGGGGCGGCGAGCTCCAAGGCGATTCCGTCAGGGTCGCGAAACTCCAGGATGGACAGCGAACCGACGTCCTTGACCGCACCGTGCACCGCGCCCAGAAAATCCAGGACCTCGATCGCTGCCTCGAGGTCCTCGCGGGACGCCACCGAGAGGGACAGGTGGTCCAACCCGACCCGGTCCTCGGAGAACTCATCCGTTCCGGGGGCGACGGGGCGCAGGCCGAAGAGGCCACCCGGCGTCTGGTAGATGATCCCGCCGAACAGGAACCAGAGCTGCTCGCGGGTGGCCTCATCCGCGTCCTCGGGAACGTACAGAGCGACATCCCAACCGAAGAGGGTGTCGTAGAAGTGCCGGGAGACAGCCAGGTCGCGCACGGTGAGCCGCAGATGATTGGTGCCGGTCGTGGTGATGGTCATGCTGCACGGTCGCACGAACCCGTCCACCCGGCAGTGACGCTCCGGCCGGATGCGGTAGGTGGTGGCCCGGCCGAGGGCCTCGGGGGGTTCAGCGAGAGCGGTGTTGGTCGTGGCCGGTGCGGCGGACCACGATGGCCCTCATCCCCGTGCCGGGTCGATGTCGGCGTTATCCAGCAGGAGCGATCGCCGGTTCCGGCGGGACGTGCGCGGGCACCCGCTGGGGGCCGGCCTCAGCAGGGCGGGGGCGATCCTGGCGGTGCAGGCGGATGGCGATGATCGCGACGTCGTCCTCCGGGTGAGCGGGCATCATCCGCCTCAGCAGGGCATCGAGCAGGTCATCGAGGGACAGGTCCTGGCCGGCGAGGTCCCGCAGGGTCTCCTCCAGCAGGTGCAGACCCTCCTGAAGGGATTGATCTCGCCGTTCCACGAGGCCGTCGGTGTAGAGCAGCACGGTGGCACCCCGGTCGAGCACCACCACTGATTCGCGCCGTTCGGTCTCGGGGTCCACCCCCAACAACAGGTCGGGGTCAGCCGCGGCCAGGACCTGCACGCGGGCATCGGTGTGGATCACCATCGCCGGGGGATGCCCGGCGTCGGACCACCGCAACCGGGTCACCCCGCGGGCGCGTTCGTCGAGGGTCTGCTCGATGCGGGCCACGATGGCCGTCGCGGTGGTCGACACCTCGAGGTTGGCCATCACCCGGTCGGTCTTGGTCAGGATCTCGGCCGGGGGGTCGTCACCGAGTCCCCCGAAGGCGCGCATCATGGTCCGCACCTGACTCATCGCGGCCGCGGCTTCGGTGTCGTGGCCGACGACGTCACCGATGACGAGCACGGTGGCACCGTCGGGTTGCATGAACGCGTCGTACCAGTCTCCGCCGACCTGAGCGGCCTCGATCGCCGGCAGGTAGCGCACCACCACCTGGCCGTGGTCGGGTTCCGGTGGCGCGGAGAGCAACGAGCGTTGCAGACCTTCGGCGAGGTCGCGCTGCTGACGATAGAGGCGGGCGGAGTCCAGAGCCAGACCGGCCCGGGCCGCGACCTCCTCCGCCGTCTCGACCTCCTGGTCGCTGACGGGGGCCCGCCCGGCACCGTTGAACAGCGACATCAACCCCACACTGCGTCCTCGACCGCGCAACGGGAAGATCGCCGAGGATCGCGGCGCGAGTTCGGCGAGCAGCGGCAGGGCCTGACCTTCGGGGTCGAGCACCGCGGTGATGGCGGTGGTGGAGTCGCTCACCAGCACCGGACGCCCGGCACGCAGCGCCTGCAGCAGGAACGAGGTGTCACTGAGCTCTTCGAGACGACGGGTGGCGTAACCCTCGACCAGGGGACGGGCCGCCGCGTCGCGGTGCCACCACCCGACATCGCGCAGGCCACGGCGAAGGTCCACCGCCCGACTCGCCCGGGCACTGCTCGGGGTGCTGGCCGCGGTGTCGTCGTCGACGAGGGTGATGATGCACCAGTCGGCCAGCGCGGGTACCACCAGCTGGGCCAGTCGGGCCACGGCCTGCTCGGCGTCCAGGGTCTCCGTCAGTTGCGCCGTCACCGAGGCCAGCAGGTGCAGGCGCGCCACGGCCTCCTCGGCCGCATGCTGAGCGTTCTTGCGCGCGGTGATGTCGAGGAAGTACAAGGCCACACCGCCGTTCTCCGCGACGGCCTGCACGTCGTACCAGGCATTCAGGGGAGCGGGGCGATTGGTGTCGAAGGTGAACGGTTCGCCGGTCTCGGCTGCTCGGCGGTAGCCCATCTCGAGATCCGTGCCGACGATGGCGGGGAACAGGTCCCAGATGACACCCCCCAGCAGTTGCTCATGGGGCAGGCCCAGAGCGTCGACGGCCCGGGCGTTGACGTAGGTGATCCGCCAGTCGATATCCATGGCCAGGTAACCCACGGTCATGGCATCGAGAATCTGCTCCAGGCGGATGCGTTCGGCGGCCTCGGCGCGCAACGCGTCGTCCAGCAGGGTCGTGGGCAACCGGCCTTCAGCACCGGGGGCGGTCAGGTCGGAACGGGACCGGGCCACGTCAGGCACCCCTGCCAGCGACGACCCGGTCACCGGACTCCGCATCCACCGGTACACGAGACAAGGCAGCACCAGACGGTCTTGCCGTGCTCGTCGGAGTCGACACCCCACGCCTCGCTGATGACGTCCAGGAGGAACATCCCGCGTCCGCTCTCGTCATCGATCCCGGCGCTGCGGGGTTCGGGTACGCCCGGTGCGCCGTTTCGCACCGAGATCCGCAGACCACCGGGGGCTTCGCACGCGATGTGCATCCGCACCGGCGGGGCGCTGTGCCGGAAACTGTTGGTGACCAGCTCGGAGACCAACAATTCGGCTTCGTCCCCGACCGCGGCCTGATGTGCCGAGCAGATGTTGCGGCGCGCGAAGTCACGTGCCGCTTTGGGCGCATGGTCGTCGAGCGGCAGGAGCACTTCTGCCGACGGGGTGATCGAGCACATCCTTGCGAACCTTTCCTGTGTCGATCGCCGTGAGCTGTCGAGTCCACCGTGGCGTCCAGCCTTCATGAGCTGCGGCCGATCATCACGACCACGGTGGGAGCAGACCGCACGAACCTCCGGGGTCGGCGCTGCGCCACTCGACGGGGAAGAGCGTGGTGTCGTCAGACGTCTTCCGACCTCGGGTTGCCTCGATGCGTAGGAGAACCGACGCACGCTCTCCTGCACGCTCGATCCGCGACTCTCGGCCTGCACCACCGGTTCCTCGGAACGCACCCGACCGGACTGTTCACCGGGTGGCAACTGCACAGTGCTGACCACGGGGGGTCCTCCCCCCGAAACCGACCGGCAGCGTGGTGGGGTTCGTGAGCTCACCCTCCTCCCTCCCGCCGCGGTCGCACAGGGGGGCGCGACGCCCGTCGTCGACGCGGCGCAGCTCACCGCGCGACACCGACGGCCGTGCCATCTGCGCGGTGACGAAGCGGTCGGTCCCGAACTGCGAGGACAGCACAGAGTCCGTCGCGGCGTAGAGGTCCGGGAGGTCCGGGAGGTCCACGTCAGCGCACCGCACGCGCCGGTAGGACGAGACCACCAGGGTGGTCATCGTCACCGCGGTGAGTTCGTGGCCCATGGCGTCAATGAGGGCCCACTGCAGGGTGTCGTCGTCGAGGGCGAGGTCGAAACCGTCGCCCCCGACCTCGTCAGCCGGCTTGGGCATACCGGTGACAGCGACCTGCGGGGTGGTCGTCGGTGGGTGGAGGCGCGTACCGACCTCGACTGGTTCCCTCCGGTGACTGTCGTCACTCTCGTCATACGGCAAGTCACTCACTGTTGCATTCTTGCCGATCCCCGCCGATCGTGCGTCGCGACCCCGCCCGGCCTGGCGGTGACGCGCCTCAGAGCTGTCGGTTCAAGGAGCGTCGACGCACCCGGTGCTCGACGCCGTCGAACTTCGTACGCAGCGGCTGCGAACAGAACTCCCCCAGGGTGACCCCGGCTGCCAGCGCGAGGGCGGTGCCGAGCGCACCGACGAACTGGGCGAGCCCGGCCGACGTGCCACCACCGACGATGGCGTAGATCGCCCGGTAGATCGCCAACCCCGGCAGCAGCGGGACGATGCCGCAGATGGAGACCACCAACCCGGGA
>JBPBQU010000055.1:0-5583 GCA_050955085.1 Janthinobacterium lividum
CAGTTCGTCGGGGTGCCGCGATCACACCTGCAGATACGGCAGGACGAAGCGAGCGTAGAAATCGATCACCCGAGACTGGTCGCGTTGCCCGGAGTGCACCATCGGGGTCACCCCGGCGTCCAACAGCTGTTGGACGGCGCTGATGTGGTTGCCGGGACTGCCCTGGGGCCAGGACGCGTAGACCTGCTCCAGCGGCCACATCGCCTCGGCCTTCTCCTGGATGCGGACGGGGTTCGGCTCGTAGAGCAGGGCGGGGTCCCAGGAATCCACGGTGAAGCGCCACAGGCTGGCGGCGTAGTCGAGGTCGACGTCACCGACGTTCACGAACAACTCGCCGAGTTTCGGCATCGTCGCGGGGTCCTTGCCGGCGTCGCCCGCACCCCGGGCGAAGGCGTCGAGGAGTTCGGGGTCGGAGAAGTCCTTCGCGCCGCCGATCCAGCCGTCACCCCAGCGCCCGGCGTTGTAGGCACTCTTCGGCCCGCTGGCCGCCAGATAGATCGGTACGGGGATCTCGGGCAGGTCGTACAGCGTGAAGTCCTTCGTCGAGTAGTAGGTGCCGTCGAAGGTCGTGCGCGCCCCCGTCCACAGTTCCCGGATGAGTTGCACCGCTTCGACCAGGCGCGCCGCCCGCTCCTCGTACGGCCCGAACTCCCCGGTGGACGCCTTCTCGTTGAGCGCTTCGCCCGTGCCCACGCCCAGGAAGACCCGGCCGGGGGCCAGGATGCCCAGCGATGCCCAGGCCTGCGCGACCTCGCTGGGGTGGTGGCGGTACGTCGGGCAGGTGACGCCCGTGCCGAACGTCGCCCGGTGCGTGGCCTGGCTCAGCAGACCCTGGGTGATCCAGGGGTGCATCGAGTGCTGCTGGTTGTCCTGCCACGGCTGGATGTGGTCGGAGGTCCATAGGTAGTCGAAGCCGGCGCGCTCGGCCTGGGAACCCCAGCGCACGAGGTCAGGGGTGCGGAACTGCTCGTGCGACAGGACGAACCCCACGGGCCAGCTGCGCCTGGGCCACCAGGGGTGCCGGTTCCCCGAGGCCTGGCCCTGACCCTGGCCCGAGGCCTGGGCCGGGGTTGCGGCCGTGGCCGGTGCCGCGTTCGCCACGCCGAACGCGGTTGCTCCCAGCGCCGCACCCGCCACCAGGCCGCGCCGGGTGACCCGGGTGCCGGTGGGTTGCGCCGCGGTGCTGGGTTCGGGTGCTTCTCGACTGTCGGTCATACCTGCTCCAGGTGCTCGGTCTGCTCGGTGCGCTCACCCTCGAGGGCTCGTCAGATGTGCTCCTGCCCCGTTTCCGGCTGGGCGAACCCTCAACGCGCAGGCCCTGGCCGCTGCCGAGATCCTCCCCGGCCCGGCGCTCGACCGTGTGCAGGGCGGCTGGCGGTCGAGGACACCTACGGTCCCCGATCACCGGGGAACCATCGCAGGGTCAGGGTTCGGCGGGGCCCTCCCCAGGACCAGTGCGGGCCGCACCACCCAACGCTGCCGCAGATCGGATCGGTGCCCCCGGCAGGATTCGAACCTGCGACCGTCGGATTAGAAGTCCGATGCTCTATCCACTGAGCTACGGAGGCCGATGGCGGCACCCTACCCAGCCTGCCCGCCGCCCGGACAGCGCGGCGCTGCGACTCCACTAACCTGGGGCCGTGGCGGAATTCATCTACCAGATGCAGAAGGCGCGCAAGGCGCACGGGGACAAGGTCATCCTCGATGACGTCTCGATCTCCTTCTACCCGGGAGCCAAGATCGGTGTCGTCGGTCCCAACGGCGCCGGGAAGTCGAGCGTTCTCAAGATCATGGCGGGGCTCGACCAGCCCTCCAACGGTGAGGCCCGGTTGGCGGCCGGCTACAGCGTCGGCATCCTCATGCAGGAACCGGCCCTCGACGAGACCAAGACGGTGCTCGAGAACGTCCAGGACGGCCTCGGCAGCCTCAAGGTCAAGATGGACCGCTACAACGAGATCACCGGCTCCTTCGAGGACCCCGACGCCGACTTCGACGCCCTGATGGGTGAGATGGGGCAGCTGCAGGAGGAGCTGGACCACGCCAACGCGTGGGACATGGACTCGCAGCTGGAGCAGGCGATGGACGCGCTGCGCTGCCCACCGGGGGATGCGGACGTCTCCGTCCTCTCCGGTGGGGAGAAGCGCCGGGTGGCGCTGTGCAAGCTGCTGCTCGAAGCGCCCGACCTGCTGCTGCTCGACGAGCCCACCAACCACCTCGACGCCGAGTCGGTGACGTGGCTGGAGCAGCACCTCGCGAAGTACCCCGGTGCCGTCCTCGCCGTGACCCACGACCGGTACTTCCTGGACAACGTCGCGCAGTGGATCCTCGAACTCGACCGCGGCCGCGCCTACCCCTACGAGGGCAACTACTCCACCTACCTGGAGAAGAAGTCCGCGCGTCTGGACGTGGCGGGCAAGAAGGACCAGAAACTGCAGAAGCGGTTGAAGGACGAGCTCGAATGGGTCCGTTCCAACGCCAAGGGCCGGCAGACCAAGTCCAAGGCGCGCCTGAACCGCTACGAGGAGATGGCCGCCGAGGCCGAGCGCACGCGCAAGCTCGACTTCGAGGAGATCCAGATCCCGGCGGGCCCGCGATTGGGGCAGGTCGTCATCGAGGCGAAGAACCTCAAGAAGTCCTTCGGCGACCGCACCCTGATCGACGGTTTGTCGTTCTCGTTGCCGCGCAACGGCATCGTCGGTGTGATCGGGCCGAACGGGGTCGGCAAGACGACGCTGTTCAAGGCCATCGTGGGTCTCGAGGAGATCGACTCCGGTGACCTCAAGATCGGTGAGACGGTCAAGCTCTCCTACGTCGACCAGTCCCGCGGTGGCCTCGATTCCTCCAAGACGTTGTGGGAGGTCGTCTCTGACGGCCTCGACTACATCCACGTCGGGAACCAGGAGATGCCCTCGCGGGCCTACGTCTCGGCGTTCGGTTTCAAGGGCCCGGATCAGCAGAAACCCGCGGGTGTGCTTTCCGGGGGGGAGCGCAACCGCCTCAACCTGGCGCTGACCCTCAAGGAGGGCGGCAACGTCCTGCTGCTGGACGAACCGACGAACGACCTCGACGTCGAGACGCTCGGCAGCCTCGAGAACGCCCTGCTCGACTTCCCGGGCTGCGCGGTGGTCGTCAGCCACGACCGGTGGTTCCTCGACCGGGTGACGACGCACATCCTGGCCTACGAGGGCACCGAGGCCGACCCCGCGAGCTGGTACTGGTTCGAGGGCAACTTCGCCGGGTACGAGGCCAACAAGATCGAGCGCCTCGGCCCGGATGCGGCCCGTCCGCACCGGGTGACCTACCGCAAGCTCACCCGGGACTGACCTGGTCACCGCCCGAGCAGAAGCGCCCCGCACGGTCCCCGTGCGGGGCACTCGTGCGTGCGGGGGATGATGGGCAGGTGCCCGTACCCGGAGAAGCACTGCAGCGCCTGGGGTTCTTGACCATCGGCTCCTTCGACCCCGACGACCCCGGTCCGGGCCACGAAAGCACCCTGGAGGTCATCGAGCTGGGGGAGCGTCTCGGCTTCGACAGCGCCTGGCTGCGCCACCGCCACCTGCAACCCGGCATCTCCTCCCCGATCGCCATCATGGCCGCGGCGAGCCAGCGGACCCGGCGCATCGAGCTGGGCACCGCGGTGACACCGCTGGGCTGGGAGAACCCGCTGCGGCTGGCGGAGGACCTCGCCACCGTGGACGTGCTCTCGGGTGGCCGCATCAACCCGGGTGTCAGCGTCAGCGTCCCGATGCGCTACGACGACGTCAAGGACTGGTTGTACCCCGACACCGCGGACGCCGAGGAGTTCGGGTACGAGCGTGTGCTGCGGTTGTTGCGTTTCCTGCGCGGGGAGAAGGCCAGCAGCTTCGCCGGCACCGCGGGAATCGAGGTCTTCACCGACCGCGTGCAGCCGCACTCACCCGGCCTCGCGGCCCGCGCCTGGTACGGCGGGGCGGGTATGCGCTCGGCGGTGTGGGCGGGGGAGCACGGGATGAACCTGCTCGCCTCCAGTGTCCTGCGCTACGAGGGCACCGAGACCGCGGACGAGACGGGCAACCCCGCCGAGTACGACTTTGCGCGCATCCAGGCGTCCCACCTGCAGGCCTTCCGCGCCGCACACCCGGACGGGGCTGCGGCCCGCGCCTCGCAGGGCCTCGTCGTCATCCCCACCGACTCCGCCACCGCCGACCAGCGTGCGAAGTACGGCGCCTACGTCGATGCCCGCACCCCGCGGACGACGCGGCCACAGGGGCCGGGCCGGGTGCTCTTCGCACGCGACCTCATCGGCAGCTCCGAGGAGATCGCGCAACAGCTCTACGAGCACGCAGGGTTCCGCGAGGTCCGCGAGGTGGTGTTCGCGCTGCCCTTCGGCTTCGCCCACGAGGACTACGTGCAGATCCTCACCGATATGGCGACCACACTCGGTCCCGCCCTGGGATGGGCTGCGGGACAGGCCTACTGATCCTGCCGCACCCAGCAAAAGCTGAGAGTCTCACGTCAGAGGAGGATTACCCTTCCTCCGAGTCGGCGATCTGACCCGTGATGGCGTCGGGCGTCGTGCTGTGAAGGCCGGGCAATCACGGCCGCGCGCAGCCCCTCGTCGGCGTGACCGGTCATTCGGTCCGGGGGTCATGCAGTTGACGGTGAGGCCCGGGGAACTAGGAGCGCCTCGCGGCTCGCGGTGAGCTCGCGCGACGTGGCCTGGGTGGCGATGTAAAGAATTTCTCCGAGTATGGCTGCCGGGTACCGCTTCATCCCGGCCGCTGTCTGCGTCTCTGAAGCAACCGGTCGCTGCCGTGAGTATGAGTGCCGGCGACGGCGTCGAGGTGACCGAACTCGGCGACCGCGGCCGCGAACGACCATCGAGTCCACCGCCTTACTGCCGGCCGGTGCGGTTGCGCTGGGTGGTGAGTAGAGCCCGGCTGGTGACCGCGGCGCAGCACCGCGCAAGTGTCTGCCCTGGTGTGACCGTCTCGTGACACGGCGATGTTCCTTTGTCGAGTCCTCGCCAGTGATTCCCGCTATCAGCTCCGGGGGGTGGGGTCGTGTGACAGAGTAACCGCCGGTCGGTGGGTGGTTCTCGCTGGTGTGGGTGAGGGGTGGGGCTCGTGGTGGCGGTAGGCGGCGGTGGGAGCTGGGCCGCGAGCATTCCCGGTGACCCGGGTGCGATCGAGGCTGTAGCGGTAAACATGGCCGCTACCGGGACTGCCGTGGACGAGACCGGGGATCAGGTCCGTGCCCATGCCGATGCCGCTACCGGGGTGTGGTTCGGTGCGGCGGGCAACGCCGCCCGTACCACGTTGGACCGCAGCGTCGGTTACGTGCGCAGCTACGCCGTGTCCACCGGTGCTGCGGCCCCCGTCATGACCGCTTACGCCGCGGCTTTGCGGAGCGCGCAGGTGCGGTACGCCTAGGCTTACGCCCAGCACGCGGGTGCGGTGGTGGCGTTGGTGGGGCTGGAGGCGTCCCGAGATTCAGCGGGCGCGGCGCTCGCCAGCGCGGCTGCTGCTGCCCGGGGGGCGGGTTCGGTGAACGCCGCGGAGGTTGCTGCGAGTGCGGGAGAAGCCGCCACGTTGAGGTTGACGC
>JBPBQU010000056.1:0-5555 GCA_050955085.1 Janthinobacterium lividum
CGGCCTGAAGTGGATGGCGGAGTTCGGCAGGCAACACGACAAACCCATCGCCCTGGCCGAATGGGGTCTCAGCAGCCTGTCCAGCGGGTGGGGTGGTGGTGACGACCCGTACTTCATCGAGAAGGTGCACGAGTACGTGTCGGAGAACAACGTCCTGTTCGAGAGTTACTTCAACTACGACCCCAGCAGCGATGAGAAACACCGGATCACGGGGAGCACCTTCCCCAAGGCCCGGGCGGAGTACGCGAAGCTGTGGAAGGGCGGTTACGTCGTCGCCGCCGCACCCCCCACCACCGGGCGCATCGCGACGAAGAGCGACGTCCTGCAGTGGACCAGGACCTCGGACGGTTCGGGGGCCTCCTACGCCGTTTCGGGCGCCGCGATCCACGACCTCGTCTACGTCACGGCGGAGGTGGCGGCGTCCGAGGCCCGCACCGTGAGCTTCTACCTGGACACCCCGACGTCGGGCACCCCGACGCACACCGAATCCGATGCCCCGTTCAACCTGGACGGGGTCTCGGCCCTCTCGGGGCGGGCGAACCCGCTGGACGGTTCCGCCCTGGCCGCGGGCGGACACACCCTCGCGATCGTCATCACCGACTGGGAAGGTGCCAAACGGACCATCTCCACGACGTTCACCGCAGGGTGAGGTCCGCCGCGGACGCGGGAGCCCGATCGAGAACTCCGGTGCCGTTGCGTCCGTAGTAACCTCCGCTGCGAGTCGACACCGTGGACAGTCGGCCGGACACGGAACCGAGAACGAATGTCGTTCCGCGCGGGCCCGGTAGCCGTCCACCCCGGACGGTGACCGGGTCCGCCCGACCCGAGGAGTTCGATGCGCGTCTTCGTGCTGTTGGAACATGGCAAGGGCGACCCCGCCTGGGGTGAGCGGTTCGCGCGGGGGCAGGTCTATGAGGAAACCCCCTACGGTTACGGCCTCGCGGCGGGGTCCGGCGCGGTGGTGACGTTCTCCCACGACCACACGGAGGGGCGGGTCGGTTCCTTCCTGCGCCGCGGTGTCTCCAAGGTGCTCGGGTTCGATCTGGTCCACGCCGTCCGGCAACTGCCACTGCTGCGGACGATGGACGTCGTGTGGACCCACACCGAACGCGAGCACCTCGCCCTCGGCCTCCTGCGGGGTTTCGGCGTGCAGCTACCGCCGGTCATCGCCCAGTCGGTGTGGGTGGCGGATCGCTGGGACACCTGGTCGCCACCGCGCCGGGCGCTGTACCGCTGGTGCCTGCGCCACGTCGACGCCCTGACGACCCTGTCACCCGAGAACGCGGCGGTCCTGCGGCACATCACGAACCGCCCGGTCGAGGTCGTTGCGTTCGGCGTCCGCGCCGATCCCTGGTCCGGCAGCGGGGACGAGGTCGCGTCCACGGCCACCCCGATCGACCCCGGGGCGGGCGCGCCGCTACGGATCCTCTGTCTGGGCAACGACGTGCACCGCGACTGGGAAGTCCTGCGCGGACTGGCCCGGGTGGCGGGGCCCGGTGCCGAGGTGACCCTGGTGACCAGGCGGCTGGACGCGACCTTCGCCACCGGTGTGCCGAACCTGCACGTCCGACCCGCCGACCGGGTCAGCCAGACGGCCGATGCGTACGCAGCGGCGGACGTGGTCTGCCTGCCCCTGAAACCCAACCTGCACGCCTCGGGGATCACCGTGCTTCTCGAGGCGGCGACCTGGTCGCTGCCCTGCATCGTGACGGACACCGGCGGGTTGCGCTCCTACTTCGATGAGGATGCCGTCCGCTATCTGGCACCGGATGCGTCGCCTGAGCTGTGGTGGGCTGCGGTACGAGATCTCCTCGCCGGGGCCGGGGCCGGGGCCGGGGCCGGGACCGTGGCGCGCATGCGGGGCCAGGTCACGCGGGCCGAGCTGACCGACACCGGGTACGCGGCCCGTCACGTCACCATGAGCACGACGTTGATCACACAGCGCGCGAACTCTCAGTACGCAACTGCTCGCTCCGCGTAGATATGAGGAGTCGCCTCGCTCATTTTGCGTGACAAGCGGCCGCAAACGGTGACCAGGACCACCCGAACGCAGTAGCGTCGGCGTTCGAGCTGCCTGTCCAGGTTCTCACCCCCGCCTTGGAGGTCATCATCACCTCGACGCGCCACGGTAGGACGCGGTCCCGCCTCACGACAGCGATGGTGACCGCGGGAGCAGTTCTCCTCCCGATGGCACCCGGATCGGCGGCCGCCGCCGCCGAGGTCGCTCCGGGCGCCCGAACGAGCGCCCGGGTGAACTTCCAGAGCCAGCCGGCGGCCACGCCCGCGGGTTACACCGCCGACTACGGGCTGGCCTGGAACGACACCACGGGCTCCGGTTGGCTGGACGACGACACCTCCGCACCCGTCTCCCTCGTCGGCAACGGCCGGCAGCGCAACTCCCCGGCCTCGCCGGACAAGCGCTACGACACGCTGGTTCAGATGCAACAGCTCAGCACGGGCAGCGGCGGAACGGTGACACCCGGACGCTGGGAGTACGCCCTGGCCAACGGCAGCTACGACGTGACCGTCGCCGTGGGGGACGCCACCGCCTTCAACTCCACCGACACGATCGTCGCCGAACCCGGAGGTGCCGAGGCCGTCACGATCATCGACGCGGTGAAACCCACCGCGGCCGCGCCCTTCGCCACCGCTACCGCCCGGGTCACCGTCTCCGACGGCCGCCTCACCCTCTCCCCGCGGGGGGGCGTCAACACCAAGATCGACTTCGTCGACGTGGTGGCCGTGGCGGACGGTGACACCACCGCACCCGCACCCTCGGTCGCCCTCACCGGTGACCAGGACGGTACCGGCGCCTACACCGGTGACGTCACGGTGACGGTCGCCGCCATCGACGAGGCCGGCGGCAGAGGAGTCAGCACCATCTCCTACTCCCTCGACGACGGTGCTCTGCTGCCCTACACCGGTCCGTTCACGGTCGCCGAGGCCGGACCACACGCCGTGAGCGTGAGTGCGACCGACGGCGCCGGCAACGCAGCCACGACGAAGGCCTCCTGGACCCGTACGGCCTCCCTGCAGAGCGGTGCTCTCGTCGCCAGCTCACCCGATGACGCCGCCCTGGGTCTGCCCACCCCCCGACTGGTCTTCAGCACGGTCCGCAGCCGACCCACCCCACCCGCCCGCGCCTTCACGTTCACCAACACCGGAGCCACCGCGCTCACCCTCACGGGCCTGAGCACCGCCGGTCCGGATGCGAGCAGCTTCGCCCTCGCCCCCGGGCAGCCCGCCGACGTCACCGTCGCGGCGCACGGGAGCGCGGACGTCCGCCTCGTCTTCACCCCTACCGATCCGACGAACTGCCCGTCCTCGGCCGACACCACGGCGATCGCCGACATCGTCCGCGAGGCCACGCTGACCTACACCACCGGCACCGGCACGGGTTCCCTCGACGTCTCCGGGGTCGTCACCTGCAACGTGGAGGGCAACAACGAACCCACCCTGCAGCAGGTCGTCACCAGCCTGGGTTACAGCGTGCGGACCTACCGGACCTACGGCAACGAGCGCTTCATCGGCTCCCAGCGCAACCAGGTCGGGTCCGACGAGATCTACAGCCCGTACTTCAGGGCGGCGAACGCAAGCACGCCCGTCACCCTGACCCCCGTGGCCCACTACGGCAGTCGCAACACCGCCACCTCGGGATACGGGCGCACCGGTTGGATCGCGCAGGGCGCGGCCGGCGCCACGGGGTGCAGCTCCACCTGCAAGCAGCTCTACTCCTTCCCCGCCGACACCGCCGCCGCCTACGCCGAGAACCAGAAACTCATGCCGGTGGTGACAGGTACGACCTCGTTCACCCCCACCGGAGGTTTCGGCCTCTACCACGGTGACTACGGGGACGTGAACTACACCGACGACGGATTCAACCTGGCGCGCACATCGTCGAACGCCACGATCAGCCCGGCGCACTATGTCCACAGCATCCGCGTCTATCCCGCTTACGCCGCGGATCGGACGCTGATCCCCGATACCTGGATCGTGGGCGTCGACATCACCCGGGTGCCGTCCTACAAGAACAACGACTTCGAGGACGTCGTGTTCGTGTTGCACAACGCCACCCCGGCGGTGGCCGCCGCTGCCCTGCCCGGCGCCGCCACGACCGTCAACCTGACCGCTCCCGGGGGCAGTGTCACCAGCGGCTGCCAGGTCAGCGGTTTCGACGGCGTCGTCCCCAACACGGCCGGTACCCAGTGCAACGCCGCGAACCTGGCGTTCACCCCGGCAGGCCTGCAGATGACCTCCACCTCGGGACAGTTCCCCAACGGCAACCAGCAGAACGCCCTGTTCAAGTCCTTCGACGCGACCACCGGAGCGTTCTCCGTGACGGCGCGGGTCAAGGGCCCCATCACGACGCTGACCCAGCCCTACCAGCAGGTCGCGGCGTTCTTCGGTCCTGACCAGAACAATTTCGTCAAGGCCGAGATCGAGTACCAGGGCACCGGAACCGACCCGCACGCGACCTTCTTCTACGACGAGAAGGGAACGGCGAGGACGATCGCCACCACGTCGCTGCCGGGGGTGACGTCGGCCACCACGGTGGATCTCATCCTCAGAGGAAACACCAGCGTGCCGGACCCGGTGGCCGCGGCGTCGGACCCGAACAAGGTGCGCAACTATCCTCTCGACCAGTTGTCGATGTACTACTCGGTCAACGGTGCGGCCCCGGTGCGGGTCGGCACCGCACCGGTCAGCCCCGCCGACGTCAGCACCTGGTTCAGCCGCTCGGCCCGGGCGGGGATCCTGGTTTCCGGGGGCGGCAGCAGCACGCCGTACACCGCCACCTTCACCCGTTTCGCCATATCGCCGACGAGCCTCGAGAACACGACCACCGTGACGACACCACCGTCGTCACCCGGCAACGAGACCGCCGCGGGAGTCGTCCCACGGCGGTTGCGTGAACGCCGGGACATCACCACGTCTGCGGAGGGCACCCCCTGAGAAGCGTCATGGTCACCAAATTCACGCCCCTGCCGGCCAACGGGGGTGGCAAGCTGCGTTCACTGGCTGTGCTGCGTCGGCTGGCCTCCCTGGGCCCGACGACGCTGTGCTGCTTCGCCGACGGAACGGGAGACGCCGACGCCCTGCGGGCGGAGGGCATCACCGTGCGCGAGGTGCGGTGGAACCCCGACCTCGCCACGATCGCCAAGGGCCTGCTGCCCGCCGGCAGCCTCTCGGCCGCCCGGTTCCACGACGCCCGTCTGGCCGCCATCGTCCGCGAGGAGGTGTCCACCCAGCGCCCGGACCTGTTGCAGGTGGAGTACTCCCAGCTCGCGCCCTACCTGCGCGCCGAGGGTGCGACCGTTCGCGCGCTGGACTGCCACAACGCCGAGGCGGCGCTCGTCTCCAGTTACGCGGCCTCCGCACCCCCGCTGCGCAAGATCGCGGCCCTGGTGGAGGCCCGGTTGCTGGAGCGCGTGGAGCGCCTCGGGTTGCAGAGCGCGGATCTCGTCTCCGTCGTGAGCGCGAAGGACGTCGAGCGCCTGCCCGTCCGGCCCCGACGGCTGGTCACCGCCCTCAACGGGTGGGAACCTCGACCGGTC
>JBPBQU010000057.1:0-5526 GCA_050955085.1 Janthinobacterium lividum
GAGCAGGACGATCCCGCCGATGACGAAGGCCGCGGTCTCCCAGGAAGCCCAGTCGAAGCGGGTGCCGGCCAGGGAGACCCAGATGAGGAGCAGCGAGATGCCCCCGGCGAGGAGGAACGCGCCCAGGTAGTCGATGTGGACCTCACGCTTCGCCTGCGGAGGCAGCTTCAGCTTCAGCTCCAGCACGAAGAAGGCGATGATCGCGAACGGCACACCCACGAAGAAGCACCAGTGCCAGGAAAGGTGCTCGGTGAGGACGCCACCGATGAGCGGACCACCGACGGTCGCCAGGGCGAACGTGGCTCCGAGGTATCCGGAGTAGCGACCGCGTTCGCGAGGGCTGACCATCGAGGCGAGCACGACCTGGGCCAGCGCCAGCAGGCCGCCACCGCCGATGCCCTGGAAGACGCGCAGCGTGATCAGCATGCCCATGCTGGTCGAGAAGCCCGCGATCGCCGACGCGACGACGAAGATGATCAGCGCGATCTGGACGAGCAGCTTCTTCGAGAACAGGTCGGAGAGCTTGCCCCAGATCGGGGTCGAGATGGTCGTCGCGAGCAGCGCGGCGGTGACCACCCAGGTGTAACTGGATTCATTGCCGTGCAGCTCGTTGACGATGACCGGCAAGGCGTTGGAGACGACCGTCGAGGAGAGGATGGCGACGAACATGCCGAGTAGCAGGCCCGAGAGAGCCTCCAGGACCTGCTTGTGCGACATCTTCGGGGCCGACTCGCCCGATTCGTGAGTCAACGGATGCGGTTGGGTGGCCGCTTGGGGTGTGCTCATGCTAGCGCCTGCAATTCTTTCTCCTGCAACGATTTCGTGGGGGTCGGCGGCGTTGCCGGGGATTCTGGGGGCGTCGTGGCGACACCTGTGTGACCGAGTTTGTCGAGGAGGCGGGCGAGTTCGCCGACCTCCTCGTCCGGCCAGTCCGTGAGGCGGGCGACGAGTTTGTCGACGAGGTGGTGGCGGAAGTTGTGGAGTTTCTCGATACCGGCTTCCGTCACCGTCAATCGGTGGGACCGCCCGTCCTCGGGATCGGGGTTGCCCTCGAGGAAACCCTTCTGCCGCAGGTGCGTGACCTGACGGCTCACGGTCGAGATGTCGAGACCGAAGTGGTCGGCGACCTCCGAGGCGCGCATCGATCCGCGTTCGTGGACGATCGCCAGGGTGGCGAGCGTGGGGGTGTTCAGTGTTCCGACGAGGAGGCGACGAGCCCGGAGGAGACCGGGGAGTACGTCGACCAGTTCGGCGCACGCGTGTGGTGTGGCCATGAGCCCTTCAGAGTGCGGTTGTTGTGTGCAAGCAACGATATGTCCCGATGCTTGCATCATGCAACCCAGAACCGCGACCTCCGGACCGGGTGCTCGCGGGGCTCAGAGCACCGCGTTGAGCCGGCCCACGAGAGACGCCAGCCGTGTCATGTCGTCCGCCGGCCAGTCCTCGAGCAACGTGAAGAGCCGCTGCCGGCGAGCGGCGCGCGCCGCGTGGACCTTCTGCAGTCCTTCGGGGGAGAGCGTCAGGCGCACGGCGCGTCCGTCGGTCGGGTCCGCGCCGCGGGAGACGAGGCCGAGTCGCTCGAGTAGTTGGACCTGGCGGCTGAGCGTCGGCTTGCCGATGCTGAAGAACGCCGCGAGGTCCGAGGGCCTGGCCTCACCGACGTCGTCGAGACGCACGAGGAGGCTGTACGCCTCGGGTTCGAGGTCCGGGTGGACCGTGCGGGCGGTCTCGCGGCTGATGGCCCGGGAGCGGCGCAACAGGATGGCGAGTTCTCGTTCGAGCTGTCCAGCGGGACCCGTCACCATCCCGTGACGGTACCGGCCCCGGCTGTCCGCCCGCGCCGTTCGAACGCGTCGCGACCGAGGTGTCCGGTGCGGCGTCGGTGCGGCGTCGTCACGGGTGACGGCACGGGTGACATCGCGGGGGCGTCCCGCCACCGTGCATCACGCCGGGACCGCCGACCCGAGAAGGGGTCCCTGTGGGCAACAGGGTCCCTCCCGGGTCGGGGAGCATCACTCGGCCGGAGCGATCTCCGCCTCGGCGCTCAACGACGGTGCCTGCTCACCATCGGTGACAGGCACCTGCTGCCAGTTGATGGACGCGGACCGCGTCGCGGCCTGCAGGTCCGCCTCCGCCTTCACCGCCTCGGCGATCACCGCGACGGGCCCGGACACCGTCACGGCGTCCAACGGGGTCTTCTGCGACACCTTCGCCTGGCTCTTCACCTTGCGCAGCGCCGACAGGGCCTGTCCCGCAGCACCGAGCACGCCCAGGGTCGAGGCGTCGGTCGGGCCCAGGTCGGCCTCTGCCGGCCACATCGCGGTGTGCACCGACCCGTCCTGCCACCACGACCAGACCTCCTCGGCCGCGTAGGGCAGGAAGGGAGCGAACAAGCGCAACAGCGTGCGCAGCACGATGGCTGCGGTGGCGCGGGTCGACGCAGCGGGACCCGTACCACGGGTGCCGTACGCGCGGTCCTTGACCAGCTCCACCCAGTCGTCGCAGAACGTCCAGAAGAAGCGTTCCGTCACGTCGAGCGCCGTCGCGTGGTCGTAGCGCTCGAACGCGTCCGACGCCGTGCGCACGACGACGGCCAGGTTCGCGAGGACGCTCGCGTCCAGCGCGTCGCTGACGTCACCGGGGTCGGCGACGTCACCACGCTCGACGCCCAGGCCCAGGACGAACTTCGAGGCGTTCAGCAGCTTCATCGCGAGACGGCGACCGATCTTCATCTGAGCGGTGTCGAACGTCGCGTCGGTGCCCAACCGCGCCGTGGCGGCCCAGTAGCGCACCGCGTCGGACCCGAACTCCTCGAGCAGCGCCAGGGGTGTGACCACGTTGCCCTTGGACTTCGACATCTTCTTGCGGTCCGGGTCGAGGATCCAACCAGACAGGGCGGCACGTTTCCATGGCAGCTCACCGAACTCCAGGTGCGAGCGCACGACCGTGGAGAACAACCAGGTGCGGATGATGTCCTGCCCCTGCGGACGCAGATCCATCGGGAACACCCGGGAGAACAGGTCCGGGTCGCGCTCCCAACCGCCGGCCAGCTGCGGGGTCAGCGAGGACGTCGCCCAGGTGTCCATCACGTCGGGGTCGGCGGCAAAACCACCGGGCGTACCGCGTTGGGAGTCCTCGAAACCGGGCGGGGCCTGCGACGCCGGGTCGACCGGCAGGGCGGACTCCGCGGGCAGGATCGGATCGTCGTAACGCGGGTTCCCCTCGCCGTCCAGCGGGTACCAGACGGGGAACGGCACGCCGAAGAACCGCTGCCGCGACACCAGCCAGTCGCCGTTGAGTCCTGACACCCAGTGGTCGTAGCGGTGCTTCATGTGCTCGGGGTACCAGCCGAGCTCACCACCGCGCGCGAGGAGTTCGCTGCGCAGGGCCACGTCGCGACCGCCGTTGCGCAGGTACCACTGCCGCGTCGAGACGATCTCGAGGGGGCGGTCGCCCTTCTCATAGAACTTCACGGGGTGGGTGATCTTCGTGGGCTCACCCACCATGTCACCGGACTCCACCAGCGCCGCGACGACCTTCTCCTGCGCGGTGTGCAGGGTGGCGCCGGCGATCTCGGTGTAGAGCTCCGCTCCCGGACCCCCCGCGATCCACTCCGGGACCTCGCGGAGCAGACGGCCGTCGAAACCGATCACCGCGCGGGTCGGCAGCTGCAGCTCACGCCACCACGTCACGTCGGTGGTGTCACCGAAGGTGCAGATCATCGCGATGCCCGACCCCTTGTCGGGTTGGGCGAGGCGGTGGGCCAGCACCGGCACCTCGACCCCGAACAGCGGCGAGCGCACGCTCGTCCCGAACAGCGGCTGATAGCGCTCGTCGTCGGGGTGCGCCACCAGGGCCACCACGGCCGGGATGAGCACGGGGCGGGTCGTCTCGATGAAGACCGGTTCGCCACCGTCGGGACGGGCGAACGCGATCCGGTGATAGGCACCCTCCCGGTCGCGGTCCTCGAGCTCGGCCTGCGCGACGGCTGTCCGGAACGTGGTGTCCCACAACGTGGGCGCCTCGGACGCGTACGCCTCACCGCGGGCCAGGTTGCGCAGGAACGCGCGCTGGGCGGTGGCCCGGGCGTCGGCGGAGATCGTCGAGTAGGTGTGCGACCAGTCGACGGAGAGACCGAGACGACGCCAGAGCGACTCGAAGACCTGCTCGTCCTGCGCCGTGAGCTGCTCGCACAGCTCCACGAACGTCCGTCGGGAGACCTGGACGAAGTCGCGGTCGTTCTTGGGCGCCGTCGCCGGCGGGGTGAAGGACGGGTCGTAGGGCAGCGACGGGTCGCAGCGCACGCCGTAGTAGTTCTGCACCCGGCGCTCGGTGGGCAGGCCGTTGTCGTCCCAGCCCATCGGGTAGAACACCGACTTGCCCCGCATCCGCTGGTAGCGCGCGACGACGTCGGTGTGGGTGTAGCTGAAGACGTGCCCCACGTGCAGCGAACCGGAGACGGTCGGTGGTGGGGTGTCGATGGAGTAGACGTCCTCGCGCGCGCTGGTCCGGTCGAAGGCGTAGGTCCCGGACTCCTGCCACACCGGCGCCCAGCGCTCCTCGAGGCCGTCCACGCTCGGACGATCCGGTACCGAGACGCCGGGAGCGGTCGGCGGGGGGGAGTACGGGGTGCTGGCGTCGGACATGACGCCATCCTCTCAAAACCGCGGACGATCCCGTGCAAGCCGCTTCGGCACCTGCCCCGACGTCCGCCGACGGCTCTCGGGTCGAGCCGGCACCGGTACGCCGCCGGAACACCCGGACGGGGGATGTCCGCATAAGGTGAGGGCCCGAACAGCCGATGCTCCGGTGTGGTCACCAGTGTGCGTCGGGTCCCGTTGTGGCTCGCCTACCTGCTCAGCGGCGCCGTCGCCCTGCTGGTGTGCCTGTGCCTGTCGGGAACCGCCCACTCCGTCGTCTTCATCTCGGTGAGCCTGGCCACGCCCGTCGCCGTGGCGGTGGGCGTGTACCGCTACCGCCCGCAACGGCCCTCGGCGTGGTGGCTCATGGTCGCCGGGCTGGGCGCGTGGGCCGGCGGGGACGTCGCCTCGGGCTTCGCGGGTGACCTGGTCGGGTCGCAGGCCTACCCGAGGGTCTGCGACATCTTCTACGCACTGGCCTACCCGTTGCTGGCCGCGGCGTTGCTGCGCCTGGCCCGCCAGGCCCGGCCGGGCCGCGACGTCGAGGGCGTCATCGACGCCGCCATCTTCGCGGTCGGCCTCGGTCTGCTGTCCTGGACCTTCCTCATCGCGCCCGTGCTCTCGGGATTCCACACCGACCCGCTGGCCGGCTCGGTGGCCCTCGTCTATCCGGTGGGTGACCTCGTCGTCCTGGCCATGCTGGTGCGCGTCTTCGCCGCATCGGGCCACCGCTCGCCGGCCTTCCGCCTCCTCGCCTCCGCGGTCATCCTCCTGCTGGTCGCCGACGCCGCCTACCAGTACGCCGTCACCTACGAGGGGTACGTGGGCGCGGGTGTCGACCCCATCTGGCTCACCGCCTACGTGCTGTGGGGGACCGCTGCCCTGC
>JBPBQU010000058.1:0-5356 GCA_050955085.1 Janthinobacterium lividum
CCTGACGTTCCCACCCCCCCGGGTGCGGCTCAACGTCGCCCAGGAGGCCGCCGTCCTGCAGGTGTCCTGGGGGGCCATGCTCGAGGTCGCCGGGCGGGGTGCGGACGCCTGGCCGCACTACACCCAAGCCTTGGCCCGCACCGTCCACATGCGTGGGCTGGCCCTCGAGGTCGGATACCCGGAGATGCTCGCGCGGGCCGAGGCCATCGAGGGTTTCGTCCTGCAGCGCATCGGGGAAGCCGCGCTCGCCGAGGCACGACTGCGCCCCGCCATGGCCGGCTTCCGGTTGCGCGAGGAACTTCCCGAGACCCAGATCGCCCGCATCGGCCTCGCCATGGCCGTCGCCGACTCGGGCGACTACGACGCCTCGCGCGAACTCCTCGCCGCCGTCAAACGCACCTCCTCCTCCACCCAGCTCGATGTCTGGGGTCTGATGGCGCTCGCGGTCGCCGCCCGCAACGCCGTCGCGCACCTCGGCCGCCACGACGCCGCTGATGCCCTGGAGGAGTTGGCCCAGATCTCCCTCGCCCGGCTGTGGGAGGACCGGGAGAGTCGGTTCGAGTCCCTGCAGGACCGGGTGCGGCAACAGGAGATGGCCGCGCAGAACCAGCGCCTGGGGCGGGCGGCCCTGGTCGACCCCATGACGGGGCTGGGCAACCGGCGTCGCCTGCAACGGGTCCTGGAACGGCCCGACCAACATTTCAGCGCCGTCCTTCTCGGCATCGACCGGTTCAAGGCCGTCAACGACGAACAGACCCACGCGGTCGGGGACCAGGTGCTGCGCCGGGTCGCGGCCCTGGTGGGTGAGAACACCCACCCGCAGGACGTCCTGGTGCGCTACGGCGGGGACGAGTTCGTGGTCCTGATGCCGGCGCTATCCCTCGGGCCGGACCCGAGTGCCGTCGCCGAGCGGCTCCTGGAAGCCGTCCGCAAGGAGCCCTGGCTCGACATCGCGCTGGGGTTGCGGGTCACGGCCTCGGTCGGGGTCGCCGGACCCGCCTCGGCAGCCGAGGCGCTGGCCGCCGCCGACACCGCCTGCACGGCGGCCAAGCGCGCCGGCCGAGACCGGGTGGTGCAGGCCTAGAGTCGGGGTGTGGGTTCCGGGATCGGCGGTGCGAAGAGTTACCGCGACGAGGCAGTCGTGCTGCGCGCCACGAAGCTCGGCGAGGCAGACCGCATCATCACGCTGCTCAGCCGCCACCACGGCCGGATCCGCGCCGTGGCCAAAGGGGTACGGCGCACGTCGTCCCGCTTCGGGGCGCGCGTCGAGCCGTTCACCTGCGTCGACGTGCAGCTGCACCGGGGACGTTCCCTCGACATCATCACCCAGGTCGAGGTGCTGGCTCCCTACGGTCAGTCGATCGCCGCCGATTACGGCCTGTACACCGTGGGGCACGCGCTGCTGGAGACCGCCGAGCGGTTCACCGAGGTCGAGGGGGAGCGCGCGACCCAGCAGTACCTGCTGCTCGTGGGGGCGCTGCGGACCCTCGCCGGACGTGAACACAGTGCCCCGCTCGTGCTCGACGCCTTCCTGCTCCGTTCGCTCGCCATCGCCGGTTACGCGGCAAGTTTCACCGACTGCGCCCGCTGCGGAGCCCCCGGTCCGCATCGTGCGTTCGCCGTCGCCGCAGGTGGGGCCATGTGCCCGACCTGTCGCCCACCGGGCTCGGCGGCCCCCGATCCGGCGACGCTGGAACTACTGGCCAGCCTGCTCACGGGGGACTGGGAGAGTGCCGATGCCAGTGACGAGCGCTGTCGCCGTGAAGGGAGCGGTCTGGTCGCCGCGTTCCTGCAGTGGCACCTCGAACGGGGTATCCGCTCACTGCGGCACGTGGAACGGGTCTGAGGCGCGGGGTGGGTGGACTCCCTGCGGGGCGGCGCCCTGACTCCTGGATCCTGGGCGATGTGTGACCGCGGTGGGGCGAAGGTGCCCCGGTGCTCGACCACCAGTCCCTCCCCGTCCCCGTCCCCGGAGATACCCATGGCCTCTCAGTTCCCCACCCAGCGCACGGTCGTCGTCACCGGCGTCGGCGCCCCCCGCGGCATCGCCCGCGTCGTCGCCCGTCGCCTCGCCCGGGAAGGATGGAGCCTCGCCCTCCTCGACATCTCCGAACCCGGTGTCGCCGAGATCACCGCGGAGTTGCGGTCGGGTGGTGCGGAGGTCGGCGGTATCGCCGTCGACATCTCCGACCCCGAGTCGGTGAGCGCCGCGTTCCAGCGCATCGACGGGGAACTCCCGCCCGTCATCGCCCTCGTCAACCTCGCCGGTATCGCGAACCCGACGCCACTGCTCGAGCTCAGCGTGGAGTCGTGGAACCGCACGATGGCCGTCAACGCGACCGGTTCGATGCTGATGATGCAGGCGGCGGCGCGGCGCATGGTCGAGGTGGGGGTGGGGCGCATCGTCAACACCTCCTCGATCACCGCCGTCGACGGCGGCGGTACGTTCTCGAAGACGGCCTACGCGGCTGCCAAGGCCGCAGTCCTCGGCCTGACCCGCGGTGGCGCAAGGGAACTGGGGCCCCTCGGGATCACCGTCAATGCGATCCTGCCCGGCCCCATCGACACCGACATCATGGGGGGCAAGCTGACCGAGGAGCGCAAGGCCGCCATGGCGGAGGGCATTCCCGTGGGCCGGGTGGGTTCACCGGACGACATCGCCGCCATGGTCTCGTTCCTCGTGTCCGAGGACGCGGGTTTCGTCAACGGCGCGAGTTATCAGGTCGACGGCGGCAAACACATCAACTGAGGACCGCATCAACCGAGGACCGCATCAACCGAGGACGGCGATTCGTTCCTCGAGGCGCCAGTCGTCGCCACGACCGAGCACGACCGTCGCGCTCGCGTTCGCGACGCCGGAGATCTCGACCCCCGTCAGGCCCTCGATCACGGCCCGGATGAAGCTGCCGTGGCAGACGACGATCAGATCGGCGTCCCCGTGCTCGGCACGCAACCGACGCAGCGCACCCGCCCCGCGGGCGACGACATCGGGCCACGGCTCGCTCTCGGGGCGCTCGCCGTGGGGGTAGCGGGCGCGCAGCTCCGCGAGGTTGCCGCCCTCGGCGAGCCCGAAGTCGCGCTCCGTCAGGTCAGCGTGGGCGGGCAGCAGCGGGAGTCCGAGAGCGACAGCGACGATCTGGGCGGTCTCGCGCGCCCGCGACAGCGGCGAGCTCGTGATCACGGTCCAGCCCCCGCCACCGAGGGTCGCCGCGAGGCCCCGGGCCTGCTCGCGGCCGGTGTCGTTGAGCGGGATGTCGCTGCGGCCCTGGAGGCGACCCTCGAGGTTCCAGGCGGTCTCACCGTGGCGGACGAGGGCGGTGCGGTTCACCCGGTGATCCTGCCATGGTGGCACCCTGTCACTCGTGGAAGTACCTGCCCGCCGCTCCGTCCTCGGTCGCCGTCGTGCCGCGTCGGCGACGTCACGACCAGCATCGTCATCCGCGCCGACGGGTGCGCCCGAGGTCGTCGCGCCGCCGCCGCACCCCTCCGGTGCCACGCCGCCGCAGCTGGCGTCGGAACTCGTCCCCAAGCACGTCGCGATCGTCATGGACGGCAACGGCCGGTGGGCGAACGCGCGTGGGCTGCCCCGCAACGAGGGCCACAAGATGGGGGAGGCGTCGTTGCTCGATGTGGTCGCGGGCGCCATCGAGGTCGGGGTGACACACGTGTCGGCCTGGGCGTTCTCCACGGAGAACTGGAAACGCAGTCCCGACGAGGTCAGATTCCTCATGGGTTTCAACCGCGACGTCATCCGTCGTCGCCGCGACGAGATGAACCGCTGGGGGGTCCGGATCCGCTGGGCGGGGCGACGACCCCGGTTGTGGCGCAGTGTCATCACCGAGCTGGAGGCGGCCGAGGAACTCACGAAGGACAACACCGTCTGCACGCTGACGATGTGCGTGAACTACGGGGGTCGCGCCGAGATCGCCGATGCCGCACGCGCCATCGCGCTCGACGTGGCGGCCGGCAGGATCGACCCGAACCGGGTCGACGAACGCCTCGTGGCCAGATACCTGGACGAACCCGACATGCCCGACGTGGACCTGTTCTGGCGTTCCTCGGGTGAACAACGAACCTCGGGGTTCCTGCCGTGGCAGTCGACGTACGCCGAGATGGTCTTCTCCGACGTGCTCTGGCCCGACGTCGACCGCCGTGCGCTGTGGTCCGCGATCGAGACCTACGCCGAACGCGATCGCCGCTACGGCGGTGCGCTCGACATCCCCACCGCGGAGACCGGGTCGAGCGGCTGAGGACGGCGCCCGGCGTGGGGGGTCCGGGACGTCCGAAACCCCCGGCGCAGATCCACCGGGGGTTTCGAACGCGCTCGGGTTCCGGGATCAGCCCGTGTTGCGCATACCCGCCGCGATGCCGTTGATGGTGAGCAGCAGTGCCCGGCGCAGTGACGGGTCCGGCTCGTCACCGCTCGCGCGGGAACGGCCCAACAGGCTGACCTGCAGGGCGTGCAGCGGGGCGAGGTAGGCGTCACGCAGTTCCAGCGTGCGACGCAGCACGGGAGCCGATTGCAGGAGTTCGTCCTGCCCCGTGAGCTGCAGCACCTCGCGCAGGGTTCTCGCGTGCTCCGCCCTGATCGCCTCGAACGCGCCGCGATCATCGGGGCCGACGAGCTCCTCGACGTAATGGGCGGCGATCCCGAGGTCCGTCTTGGCCAGCGTCATCTGCACGTTGGAGACGAAGCTGCGGAAGAAGTTCCACGACGCGTACATCTCCCGCAACGCCTCCTGGTTGCCGGCGAGACGCGCGGCCTCCAGACCAGAACCCACCCCGTACCACCCGGGCACGTTGATGCGGCTCTGCGTCCAGCCGAAGACCCACGGGATCGCCCGCAGATCCTCCAGGCCTCCCGTGCCGCCCGGCCGCCGTGACGGGCGGGAACCGATGTTGAGGTTCCCGAGCTCCTCGACAGGGGTGGCGGTGAGGAAGAACGGGACCAGGCCCGGGTCACCGACCAGGGCGCGATAGGCCTCCTGGCCCTTGGCCGCGACGAGGTCCATCGTGGCGTCCCAGTGCGCGATGACCTCGCGCGGCTGCAGGGACGTGCGGTGCAGTGTGGAGGCCTCCAGGGCCGCCGACAGTGCCACCTCGAGGTTGTGCCGGGCGAGTCGGGGCTGCACGTACTTGTCCGAGATGACCTCGCCCTGCTCGGTGACCTTGATCGGCCCGTCCAGCGTCCCGTAGGGCTGCGCGAGGATCGCCTCACCCGTGGGCCCGCCACCGCGGCCGACCGAACCGCCACGGCCGTGGAAGAGGCGCAGCACGACACCGTGGCGCCTGGCCACGTCGCGCAGGGCCCGCTGGGCCCGGTGGATCTGCCAGCGCGAGGCCGCGATCCCGGCGT
>JBPBQU010000059.1:0-5284 GCA_050955085.1 Janthinobacterium lividum
GCTCCCCGACCCGTCACAACCTGACCTGCACCAGGTCGATGTCGATGCTCATCTCGGACAACCACACGACGCTGTGCGTCACCTGCTTGGGGAAGGACGAGGCCAGCAGGACCAGACGGGGACGGCGCAGGACCTCCGGAACGAGCTCACCGTCCACATGGGCGAGCAGGCTGTCCCGAGCCGCCTCGACGTCGACCTGTTCCCCTCGACGGGTCAGGAAGTCGCTGTGGGCGGCGGCGAGGGTGTCGAGGGTGAACCTGGACACCAGCGCCGCGTAGGTGATGGCCTGCAGGTGGATGTTCCGCTCCGCGCTGCCACGCTTCAGCTCCGCGACGACGAGGCGCCCTGAGGCGTCAATACCGAGGACATCTAGACGGTCGCGTGCGCTAGTTCCGTCGCTCTCTGAGGTCCAGCGATCGAACTCCGCGGTTACGACGAGCACGTCATCGCCGAGCACCTCAGGGTGACTGATGACCCATTCCTGCAGGTGCTGCCGCTCCTGCAGACCCTCCGCAGGCAAATCGGTGTCCACGGCGGGCGTCGCCGTGCTGCCCTCCACCACGAACAGGTGCTCCACCGCTGCCTCCTTTATGACTGTCTGCAGACTCAGCGTAACCACAGACTCACCGGCCGCGGTGGTCCAGCTACAGGCGGTGATGGTTGACCAGCAACTCGTTCAGTGCGGCCGCCACCGCGCGGTCCCGCTCGAACGTCGTATGAAGGTAGATGCGCGCGGCGCGGGTGGAGGAGTGACCCATCCGGCTCATGAGGTCTGACAGTGTGGCCCCCGCATGAGCGGTCAACGTGTTGCCGGTGTGACGCAGGTCGTGGAAGTGGACCCCGCTACGGACACCGGCCGCGGTCCGGGCTGACACCCAGTGTTGCTGAAAGTTACTCCGACGCAGCGCGTTGCCGCGAAGACCGGTAAATACGAGAGAACTCGGGTCGGCGCTAGTGAAGCGGCGCAGGTGCTCGCGCAGCTCGGGCAGCAGCGCGGCGGGCACAGAGACGGTTCGGCGACCGGCGTCCGACTTGGGCGGGCCAACGACCATTCGTCCGTCCCGCAGCTCCACCATGGCCACTTCGACCTTGACGGTTCCGGTCTCGGCGTCGACGGCGGCCCGGGTCAGGGCGGTCAATTCACCCCACCGCAGACTCGCGAACGTCGCCAGCAGGACCAGTATGCGGAACCGTTCAGGGACGGCGTCGGCCAACGCGTAGACCTCGGTGAGAGTGAGCATCGGGCGTTCCGGGGACCGCTCCGTAGACGCGCCCTTGATCTGGCACGGATTGCGACGGATGAGGCGATCGTCCTCAGCCGTGCCCATCACCGCACGGAGCAACCGGTAGGCCTTCGCCACCGTCACGGGTCCGAGGCCGCGAGCCAGTAGCTCAGCTCGCCATGTCCGCACGTGCGCGGGGGTGAGTTCGCTCACCGGGACGTGGCCAAGACCCGGAACGATGTGCAGGCGGAGCAGGCCCTCGTACAGTTGCAAGGTCTTCGGGCGCAGACCGGGCCTCTCTCGGACCCACGCCGTCGCGTAGGCCTGCAGCTGGACTCGGCCAGCCTGCGGGTCGCTCCAGTCCCCACGGAGGAGGTCGCCCTCCGTCGTCATCAGCCACCGGTCGGCGTCGGCCTTGCGTGCGAACGTTTGAGGTGCAGACCGATCGATGCCGTCAGGACCCAGGTAGCGAGCCTGGTACCGGCCGGAGGGAAGTTTCCGGACCCGGCCGAAACGTCGACGAGCCACCATCAGGATGCGCGTCCGACGAACTGGCGAATCGCCGGACGGACGGCCTCGACCGTGCCCGCTTCGAGGTAGTCGATGAGCGCAGACTCCGGGATGCGGACGTGGCGTCCCAGACGCACGAACCGGATACGACGTTCCGCGATCAACCGACGCGGGAAGCGGACACTCGTCCGAGAAGTTCAGCAGCTTGGTCGACGGTCAAGAGGGTTTCCACGGAGTTTCCTTTCAATTCCTGGCGAAGAGTTCGGGGTGACGCTGCGAGGACCTTTTGCGCGATCGCTGGTCAGCCCACTCGCGGGCCTGTGCGGCGGCGGTGGCGGCCAACGCGGCGTCTCCGGCGCTCAGCCAGCCGATGCCGTCCAGTGACCAGGAGCTGACGACGAGCGTCGTGTCCTCGACCTCGGGCGGGTCCGTGTCCGGACGCGACATCGGATGGCCTGCGAGTCGGTCCCGCAACTGCTGCACGGACCACCGTTTCCGCGCCGAGCGCAGCTGACCGAGGGTGGTGGAGTAGCGGCGGGACTTCGTGGAGAAGTGCCCGCGGAAGCCCAGCATCGGCACCCACTTCGCCAGCGGCAGGTACTTCGAACCGCCAGTGCGCGCGAGGTGGTGCACCTCGTCGAGCAGGCGGCAGACGTGCTCCACGATGCCCATGCGCCGGGCGGTTTCCGGGTCGCGCAACCGGGGCGGCAGACCAAAGTCGTCGCACGCCTTCGTGGCGTACTTCGCGATGTAGGCCGCGACCGTCTGCGGGTGCAGACCGTGCCCGGGGTCGTCGCCGCGGCCGGTGTCGCGGGTGGCATCGGCAGTGACGGCGCGGGCATCGACCTGCGTGCCGAACCGCAACCGGCGCAGCTCCCCGCGTGCTTCCGTGGCGGGGGCGTCGAACCACACCCGGGCTGCGGCGACGTGCACGAGTTCGCACAGCTGCTGCGCGCTCACCGCCACCAGCGGGGCAGGGAACTCCGTCGAGTCCGTGGGTGGCCCGTCGAGGCGGATGAGGGCATGAAAGTGCACCACCCCGCGGCGCTGGAACTCCGCGACCTTGGCGAACGACACCCGCACCAGAGAGTGTGCTGCCGTCTGCGTCAGGCCCAGGTGCGCGGCCAGCGCCCGGCGCAAGGCGATGGTGAACCGCCGCCACAGTTCTGGGGACCACCACTGCCACACCACATGTCCGGTGTAGTCGTAGCACTGCGCGCACAACGGCTGCCCAAGACGGCGGTCCTCCTCGGCGTGCACGGTGCGGCACCCCACGGGGTTCCCGTGCTCACACGTTGCCGACGTCGATCGGGGCCGGCACATGCCCGGAGCACCGTTTGTGCGGCGCAACCCGTGCACCGCACCAAAAGACGGGGCGGTGAGGGTGGCGAACACCAGCGGGTGCGTGGCCACCGACTGCGGGACACCCTTCATCCCGCCCGCGGCACCCGCAGCGAGCAGGTGCCACATGTCGCCCTTGTACTCGTGGGAACACGAGGGGCAGACGCTGGCGCGGCGGTTTCCGCAGCGGGTGTAGAGCACCCCGTCCGGTTCGTTCGAGGAGTCGTAGGTGGACAGCACCTCACCGGTGGCCCGGTCCACGGTCGTGGCCTGCCCGCGCAGTCGGATGGGGCGGGCGCAGTGCCCGCAGTTCGCGGCCTGCTCAGCCCAACGGTCGAAGGTCGGGGACACCATCCGTCGTCCGGCCTCAACCTCGGTAGCGGTGACAGTCACGCAGCCCCCTCAATACGGGCCGGGTCATCACTCTCGTGATCGAGGACCACGGAGAACATCGGCCGGGCCATCGGGGCGTAGTCGCGGGCAAGATCCGCGATGGCCTCGTCGTCGTAATACGAGGCCCGGACCCGCACGGGTTCGCGGATGCCGTCGACCTTGACGTAGGCGACACCGGGGGTGGTGTCGGCGATCTGGTGGCATAGCGCCCCGGACTCGCGGGCACCTTCGCCGAGGACCATGTCGACCTGGGCCTTCTCGTCCAGTCGCATCGCGACCTTCGTCGGGAAGAGGTTCCGCAGGCCGAGGACCTCCTTGCGGGGGTCCTGCAACGCCGCGACCAGCACCACGCCCGGTGCGCGTCCCTGGGTGGCGATGGCGGCCAACGCCTTCTCTGCTCGGTCACGGAGCTTGCGGTCCGGGGTGTACGCGGTGAGTAGTGCGACCTCGTCGACCAGAATCACCAGGAGGGGTTCCGAGGTGGACGGCTCGTGGTGTCGGGAGACACCGGCCATGCGGGCCGCGCGTTCGGTCATCACGACGGCGGCGTCCTCCAGTAACTGCACACCGTCCTCGACGGTGGTCGCGAAGCGAGTGAACAGTGCCCGGCCGGGTTCGAGTTCCATCCCGGCCTTGCCGTCCGCCGCCCACACCTGCACCAGGCCGCCGCGGATGCCCCCGGCGATCCCGCCGAGCAGGGACCACACCACCGAACCCTTACCGGCGCCGGTGACCCCGACGATCAGGACGTGGGTGGCGGCTAGACGCAGCAGCCACGGCCGGCCGTCCTCACGCAGACCCACCGGGACTGCGGCGGCGTCCAGGACGTCGGAGACGGGTAAGGGGGCCACGACCTGAGCGAGGGGGTCGCCGTAGAGCCAGGTGACCGTGGCGGTGCGGGGACCGGTCTTGCGGACCCGGCACGACCACGCCCCGCACGCCGCGCCCAGCGTCTCCGCCGCCGAGGCGAGGTCGTCGACGGTCTGCCCGGCCACGACCTGCACCCGCCCGGTCAAGACCAGGTGCTCCCGCGAGACCCACCGCAGCCGCGACAGTCCCGGTGTCCACGACTCCCGCTGACCCGAGCGACGGTCGGTGACGGCCATCGCCAGGCCGACCCTTTCGCACAGCCCCTGCCAGTTGCGTCGGATCGCGCGCCGCTTGCGGCGCCGCCACGCGGGTTGAGCCAGCAGACGGTCGAAGGACACCGGCCACGCGAGCCGCCACACCACCAGCGCCACCACGAGGACCGCGACGACGATGCCGGCCACGAGGAGGTGGTTGCTCGTGTACGCCCACCACCCAATGACCAGGACGGCGGCGATGATCGGGAAACGCCACGCGAGCTGCGCGGCCGTCTTGACCGTCCACCAGACCAGAGACAGCAGCGAGACGATCAGCTTGGCGATCCAGTCGTCAGAGGTGGCGGTGCTCTGCTGGGACGGCTGGTGGGTCACGACATCCTGGGGATGGCCACCCATCACGCCACCTCTGCCGTACGCAGCCGGGCACGGCCTGCCGGGTGAAGGGACACCGACCGCAGCCGGGCACCCTCCTCGGCGGCGATGGTGGCCAGGTAGCGGCACTCCGCCGCCTCCTGCGGGTCGATCGGCCCGTAGTGCTCGGCGAGCCGTCCGAACAGCTCGGACTTGCGCTCGAACCACGCCGCCCGCTCACGGAGTGAGGTCTGAGAGGGCATCTCGGAACTGAGCTGTCATCGGGCCAGTCGGCGTGACATGAGCATGATCATCGACAGGTGGACCATGGCTTCGTGGGTGTCGGGGTGGGTCTCGTAGTCCCGGACGCAGCGGCGGTAC
>JBPBQU010000060.1:0-5255 GCA_050955085.1 Janthinobacterium lividum
CGAGGAGGTGTTCGGAGAGTTCGGCCAGCACACCCACGGGTGCGCTGCGTCCTCCGACGTGCGCTCGACTCCGTCCGGAGGGGGCCAGGGTCCGCGCCAGCAGCAGCTCACCGTCCTCCAGTTCACCGCCGGCCTCCGCCGCACGTAGTGCGGCCGGGCTGCCCGGGGTGACGTGGAGGCGCCCCTCGACCACAGCGCTCTGCGCCCCGGCCCGTACGGCAGCGGCGTCGGCGCGTTCACCCATCAGCAGGCTGAGCCCCGTGACCACCATCGTCTTGCCGGCACCGGTCTCACCGGTGATGACGGTGAGACCCGGCCCCAGCGGCAGCCGGGCATCGCGGATCACGCCGAGCCCGCGGATACGCATCTCCTCGATCACGGCGTCAGTCTCCGCTCGGGGAACGCGGTCCCCGCCAGCCGTGCACGGGCAGTCCGAACTTGGCGACGAGGCGGTCGGTGAAGACCCCCGTGCTCAGGCGAGCGAGCCGGATGGTCTGGTCCGAGCGGCGGACCTCCACCCGGGAACCGACCGGGGCGGTGAAGGTACGACGACCGTCACACCACAGCACGCCACCGTCACCCATGCCCGGGAGCACCTCGACACCCAGGCACGACGTCGGTGCGATGACGAGCGGTCGGGCGAAGAGGGCGTGCGCGCTGATCGGCACCACCAACAGTGCCTCGACATTAGGCCAGACGACGGGACCGCCCGCCGAGAACGCGTATGCCGTGGAACCCGTGGGGGTGGCAGCGATGATGCCGTCCCCACCGAAGGTGCTCAAGGGTCGGCCATCGACGTCCATGACCAGTTCGAGCATCCGTTCGCGGTTCGCCTTCTCGACCGACACCTCGTTGACCGCCCAGGACTTCGCGATGACCTCACCGTCGAGGACGACCTGCACGCCGAGGGTCATGCGCTCCTCGACCCGGTAGTCGCCGGCAACGACCCGCGCGACTGTTCCGACGATCTCCTCACGCTCGGCCTCAGCGAGGAAACCGACGTGTCCGAGGTTCACCCCCAGCAGGGTCGTGTCGGTGCCCCGCACGAGTTCGGCGGCGCGCAGGATGGTGCCGTCACCTCCCAGCACGATGACCATCTCGGCACCTGCGACGGCTCCTTCGAGGTCGCACTGGTCGACGAGTTCGCGGTCAGCGACGCTGAGGGCCTGCGCTTCCTCGCCCGTCATGAGGGTGCGGATGCCCGCGTCGTGGAAACGGCGTACGACCTTCGTGAGCGCACTGACGGCCTCCGAGCGGCCGGTGTGCGCGAGGACGAGGACATTGCGCTGCCCTTGGTTCAGGGGATTCGGCACGGAGGCGGCGTTCACGACAGACCCGCCTGCGGGCCCTCGGCGACGGCACGTTCGAGCTGACCCTCGTCCAGCGCGGGCGCCCCGGCGCGAAGGTGCAGGAAGTACTCGACGTTCCCGCTGGGTCCGGGCAGTGGGCTCGCCACCACGCCCTGCACCCCGAGCCCGCACCGCTGTGCGGCGTCGGCAACGGTGCGCACGGCGTCGGCGCGCAGCGCAGAACTGCGGACGACGCCACCAGCCCCGAGCGCCTCGCGACCGACCTCGAACTGGGGTTTGACCATGAGCACGTGTTCGGCCTCCGGAATGACGCACCGCACCAGTGCGGGCAGCACCAGCGTGAGGGAGATGAAGGAGAGGTCGGCGACGACGAGGGACGGCGCGGGCGCGACCATCTCGGGTTCGAGGGCGCGGACGTTGGTGCGTTCGAGGACGGTGACCCGCTCGTCCTGGCGCAGCGACCAGGCGATCTGGCCGTATCCGACGTCGACTGCGACGACGTGCCCCGCACCACGACGCAGCAAAACGTCGGTGAAACCACCTGTGCTCGCCCCTGCGTCGAGGCAGCGTCGACCCCGCACGCCGATCGCGAACGCGTCGAGCGCACCGATGAGCTTGTGGGCGCCCCGCGAGACGTAATCCTCGTCCGTGGCGTCGTCTTCGACGAGGATGGCGGCGGCGAGATCCACCTGGGTCGCCGGTTTGCCCGCCGTCGTACCGGCCACCCGAACCCGCCCCGCCACGACGAGAGCCGACGCCTGGTCACGTGAACGCGCCAATCCGCGGCGGACGAGCTCGGCGTCGAGGCGTTGCCTGCGGGCCATCTCAGACCTCCGTCGAGGCCAACCGCGCGCGCAGTGCGCGATCGGCGTCGCCGTAGATCTCCACGTGCTCGTGGACATTGACCGCCTCGAGGTCGGACAACCGCCGCAGGGCGACGTCGAGGGCCTGCTCGACGTCGCGGGCCTGCGGGTTGGAACTCTGCGAGGACGAACCCCGCGCAGACGATCCCGGCGGGAACGAACCGGGACGCACGACCTCGGTACGAGCGGGAGTGCTCGGCGCAGGGCGTGGCACCGGGGTCGGCTGATCGGTCACACCGTCACGCTACAAGCCGGGAGCGACACGGTCCGGGACGCCGTCCACAACCGCACCTGCGATCGACGCCGTCACCGTCGCGATGAGCACCGCCAGGTCGAGCGACCACGCCGCGAGGCGGCCCGCATCGCGAGCTGCCCACACCGCTTCTGCCGCTGCCCGCAGGACGTCGAGTCCGTCCGATCCAGCCGCCTCGGCCTCGACGGCAGCCTCGTCCGGGCCGAGGGAGACGACAGCCCCACGACAGGTGGCCCGGATGACGTTGTCGCTCACGCAGACCATGACGTCGGGATGCCGGTCGGCCGTTCCGCGCAGATCGTGGGCCACCTGCGTGGGGCGTTCGTGAGGTGCGGCGGCGAACAGCTCGGCAACCCCGGTGACGCCGGTGAGGACCAGGAGCCCGGGCAGACCGGCGGCGCGGGCACCCTGCAGGTCGGTGTCGAGGCGGTCCCCGACGACCAGCGCCCGGTGCGCCTGCACCCGAGCCACGGCTTCGTCGAAGAGGGGGCGCTCCGGTTTCCCGCAGACGGCGTCCGGCTCGCGCCCGGCCGCCTTCGCCACCAACTGCACCAGCAGTCCGTTACCGGGAGCAGGACCACCGGGGGTGGGAACGGTCGCGTCGAGGTTTGTCGCCACGAAGGGCAACCCGCTGCGGACAGCGTGCGTCGCCTCCGCCAGCTGCGACCATCCCAGCTGCGGCGAGAAACCCTGCACCACCGCGACCGGCCCCTCGGCCAGGCTGTCGACGGCCCGCAGACCGACCTCTGCCAGCGCGACACGCAGGCCCTCCCCGCCCACGAGAAGGACCGCCGACCCGACCGGGAAGTGTTCCCGGAGGTAACGGGCTGCGGCCTGGGCCGAGTTCACGACATCCTCGTCGGCCGCGGGAACACCGAGTCCGCGCAGGTGGGCCGCCACCGTTTCCGGCGTCCGGGACGCATTGTTGGTGATGTAGGCGAGTCGGACGCCGGCGGCGACGGCGGCACGAAGCGACTCGGGCGCATGCGGAACAGCGCTGGGCCCGACGTAGACGACACCGTCGAGGTCGAGTAGCAGAGCGTCGTGGTCCTCCAGCAGACTGCCGTCACTGGCCTGCAACGTGCCGTGGGTGACGCCGCTCCTGCCGTCCTTGGTCCAGCTCACATGCTCCCCGGGTTCCGCCGCGCCACCAGCGTGGCGCGGACCTGTCGCAGTCCATGGGCGTACTCGGGTCGGTCCAGGCGCATGGCGTGGGCCATGGCCGGGTGCTCCGCGGCGAGACCGACCGCCGAGAGGGCTGAGCGACAACCTGATGCCGATGTGAGCGTAGTCCGTCGCCCGGACCAGCCCGAGCGAGGTTTGCCGAGAACGGCGCGAGACCGTCGCTGTCCACCCGGTCGGGATCGACGGGGCCCAGGGCCTCCAGCACCCCCGTCGAACCCGGCTACCGGTCGAGCCGGGACGGCGGCGCACCTGCCTCGACCGTAGAGTCCGACGGATGGACGCCGCACGCACGAGGGCACGCGCCGTCTCGCAACCCGGGTCCGGGTACGCGACACCTGCCGGCTGTTCACCGTTGCTCTTGCCGTTTCCCGGCCTTCGCTACGTCCCGGAACGCTCCGGCGCGCTCTCCACGTTGTTGGCGCCACCACACACAGAGCTCGCGACGCAGGAGCGCGCCACTCTGCTCGCATCCTCGCCCTTCGTGGTGACACACCTCGAAAGGCCGGAGTACACCGTCGGGGGTGGGGCGCGGCCGGCCGTGCTCGAGTGGCTTCGTCGGGGTGTGCTGACGCAGGACACACCGGGTTTCTATGTCGTCGAACAGCGAGCAGCGGGACGCGCTCACCGGTTCCTCCTCGGGGCACTCGTGGTGGGGCCGCTCACCGACGACCGCGTCTACGCTCACGAGGCGACGATCGATGAAGCCGTCCGGTCCCGACAAGAGCGGCTCCGGGTCACGGGAGTCGACTCCGAGCCCATCCTCCTCATCGACGACGACACGGGTGGTACAACCTCGCCCGGTGACTACGCGGCAGCCGCCGAGCTGATCGGGTCGCACGTCACACACTCCGACGCGGGCACCGCCGGGGTAGCGGTCGACGTGTGGCTCGTGAAGGAGCCCGACATCGTCGAGCGCATCACCCGCTCGATGGCCGCGCGCAGGTTGCTGATCGCCGACGGCCACCACCGCTACGCAGCCGTGCGTGCTTCGGCGGCGGAGAGCGGACGTGAGCAGCATGTCCTCGTTGCGATCAGTGACCGACGCAGTGATCCGGTCGAGCTCCTGGCCCTGCACCGCGCTCTTCCCCAGCACGGGGCGCGGGCTCTGCTCCGCGATGCGGAGGTGGGGCCACCGCAGGAGTTCAAGGGTTGGCACTCACTCCGCGCTCGCCTGGCGGGGCTGATCGAACCAAGCCTTCTGCTGGTCAGCGGCTCCGAGGTGCGCCTGGTGACACCCGACATTCCCACCGGCGCCGGAGCCTGGGTCGACGACACCTTGATGCGAGCCGGGATCGACGCGCACGACGTGCGTTACGTCGCAGACCTGTCCGGGGTGGCTCCTGTGGGGACCGGTATGGCGGTGGCGCTGCTCCCGACCCCGGACCTGGCGGAGGTCCTGCAGGTGGCCCGTCGGGGAGAGGTCATGGGTCACAAGACCACGTCATTTCGACCCAAACCGATTGCGGGCGCAGTCATGCGGCTGCGTTGAAACAAAGACCGGAAATGAGAAAGAGCCCCAGACGTGAACGTCTGAGGCTCCTCCACACACCACCACAATGGTGTGGCCGGCGGTGACCTACTCTCCCACCCAGTCTCCCGAGCAGTACCATCGGCGCTGGTGGGCTTAGCTTCCGGGTTCGGAAT
>JBPBQU010000061.1:0-5162 GCA_050955085.1 Janthinobacterium lividum
CGTGACCGAGGGGATCCGGGTGAACGCCGTCGCTCCCGGGCTCGTCGCGACCCCCCAGTTCCGCTCCTTCCCCGAGGACGCCCAGAAGATGTACTCGGCGATGCAGCCCGGTGGGCGCCCCGCCGAACCCGTCGAGATCGCGAACGCGATGGCATGGTTGCTGTCCGAGGAGTCGTCGTTCGTCTCCGGCGAGACGATGCTCGTCGACGCCGCGCAGGCCCAGAAATAATCCGCCCCAGCAGAGAGCAGGAACCGTCATGTTGTTGCAGGACAAGATCGCGCTCGTCACCGGCGCCGGATCCGGCATCGGGGCCGAGACCGCCAAGCGGTTGGCCGCCGAGGGTGCCAGCGTCACCGTCTCCGACATCGCGGACGCCAACGGCGCGAAGGTGGTCGAGGAGATCCGCGCCGCCGGCGGTACGGCCGACTACTTCCACGCCGACATCGCCTCGCCGACAGGCGCCGAGGAGCTCGTCGCCCACGTCGTCGAGACCTACGGCCGCCTCGACGTGGCGGTGAACAACGCCGGTCTCGCGGAGACCCCGGGCCCCATGCACCTGCTCGACCCCGCCGCCTGGGCACGCACCATCGGCATCGACCTGACGGGCACCTGGCTCTGCATGCGTGCGGAGCTGACCTATTTCGTCGAGCGTGCGGCGGGAGGCGCGATCGTGAACGTCGCGTCCGGTGCCGGGCTGAAGGCGACCCCGAACCTCACCGCCTACTCCGCGGCCAAGCACGGCGTCGTGGGGCTCACCCGCACCGGCGCGGTCGAATACATCAAGCAGGGCATCCGCATCAATGCCGTCGCCCCCGGCACCATCCTCACGCCCGGGATGCAGAGCGCCGGTGAGGAGCAGGTGGCGGCATGGTCCGCGCTGATGCCGACCGGGCGGATGGGGAGCACGGCCGAGGTCGCCGCCGCCATCCTGTGGCTGGCCTCCGAGCAGGCTTCCTACACGACCGGATCCGTACTCGAGGTCGACGGCGGTTACATGCAGGCGTAAGTCGCCTGCTCGTCGGGAAGCTCACGTGCGAACGCGACCTTCCCGACGTTCCTCTCTTCTCATCCCCGATCGGAAAGCAGGCCCCGTCTCCATGCGTGCACTCGTCTTCGACCGTTACGGTCCGCCCGAGGTACTCCACGTCGCCGAGATGCCCGAGCCCAGTGTCGGACCAGGTCTGATCCGGGTCGACGTACGGGCGGCTTCGGTCAACCCGGTGGACTGGAAGATCCGCAACGGCGCGTCCACCGCGTTCTTCGACGTCACGTTCCCCGCGATCACCGGACTCGACGTCGCCGGGGTCGTCGACGAGGTCGGGGAGGGGGTCACCGAGTGGCGCGTCGGCGACGAGGTCTTCGGCGTCGCCGAGAGCGGGGCCGTCGCCGAGAAGGCGCTGCTCGCGCACGCCGCCAGGAAGCCCGCCACGATGAGCTGGCTCACCGCCGCGGCACTGCCGTCGGCCGCCGAGACCGGACTCCGGGCGGTCGATCTGCTCGGGGTGCTGGCCGATGACGTGGTCATGATCAACGGCGTGGCCGGCGGTGTCGGTCTCGCGGCCGCCCAGTTCGCGATGGCCCGGGGTGCCAAGGTCCTCGGGAGCGCCAGCGACGCCAACCACGATGCGTTGCGCGCCCTGGGCATCGAGCCCGTCCGTTACGGCGAGGGCATGGGTGAGCGGGTACGAGCGGTACGACCGAACGTGGACCGGGCGATCGACGCCGCCGGCCACGACGCCCTCCCCGCCCTCCTGGAGCTCGTCGGCGGCGACCCGGAGCGGGTCATCACCGTGGCCGACGGTTCTGCGGCCGAGCTGGGGATCCGATTCACCACCGGTGCCGAACGGCGCTACTGGGAGGCGCTGCCGATGGTGGCCGACCTCGCCTCGAGCGGCCGCTTCACCATGCCGATCGCCCGCCTCTTCACCCTGCAGGACGGTCCGGCGGCTCACCAGGCGAGCGAATCGGGTCACGTGCTGGGCAAGCTCGTCTTCGATCTCGACGCCGCCTGACCCGCTGATCCCCGACCACGACGACAGAGGACTTCGATGCGCGCGACCATCATGGACAACTCCGGTTCCGTCTCCCTGCAGGAGGTGCCCGACCCCGAACTCGTCCACGACGACGACGCGATCGTGCGGATCACCGCCAGCTGCGTGTGCGGATCGGATCTGCACCCGTACCACAGCGGGCTGGGTGCGGTGGCGTCGAAACCCGCGGGCCACGAGTTCGTGGGTGTCGTCGAGCGCGTCGGATCGTCCGTCTCGAAACTCGCGGTCGGCGACTTCGTGGTGGCGCCCTTCGCCATCAGCGACGGTACGTGCGTGCACTGCCTGAACGGGGTCACGACCTCGTGCCTGCGCGGGACGTTCTGGGGCGGCAAGGACGAATCGGGAGTCGAGGTGGGCGGTGGCCAGGCCGAACTCGTCCGGGTCCCGCTGGCGGACGGAACACTCGTCCCGGTGGGTGGGTCGGTCGACGACGCCCTCGTCCCGCACCTGCTCGCCCTCTCCGACGTGATGGGCACCGGGCACCACGCCGCGGTGAGTGCGGGCGTGACCAAGGGATCGAGTGTCGTGGTCGTCGGTGACGGGGCCGTCGGGCTCTGCGGTGTGCTCGCCGCCGACCGGCTCGGTGCGTCGCGGATCATCGTGATGTCGCGCCACCCCGCGCGTCAGGAGGTCGCCCGCAGCTTCGGCGCCACGGACATCGTCGACTCGCGGGGGGAGGCGGGTGTCGCCGCGGTCCGCGAGCTGCTCGACGGTATCGGCGCCGACTCCGTCCTGGAGTGCGTCGGTTCGCAGGGGTCGATGGACCAGGCGGTCGGCAGTGCGCGACCGGGTGGGCGGATCGGTTTCGTCGGCGCGCCCTCGGGTGGTCTGCCGACGGGGCCGCTGTTCCGTCACGACCTGCACTACGCCGGCGGTGTGGCGCCGGTGCGCACCTACCTCCCCGAATTGCTGCACGACGTGCTGGAGGGCACGTTGCGCCCCGGTGCGGTCTTCGACGCCGTCCTGCCCCTCGCGGACGTGACCGAGGGTTACGCCGCGATGGACGAACGGCGCGCGATCAAGGCGATGCTGCGCCCGTGAACCGGGGCTGCGGCCGCGCGGCCCCATCGCGTCTGTGGTGCCACCACCACGCGACCGACCGGTCGCGCGGGTCTCAGAGAGAAGGAACCGAGCATGAGTGACGTCCTCTACACCGCCGAAGCGCTCTCCACGGGCGGGGGCCGCAACGGCCACGTCCGTACCACCGACGGCCGCCTCGACATGGACATGGCGGTGCCGAAGGAGATGGGCGGCTCCGGGAACGGCGCGAATCCCGAGCTGATGTTCGCGGCCGGGTACGCGGCCTGCTTCCATTCCGCCGTGCAGGGCATGGCCCGCGCCAAGAAGGTCGACGTCACGGACTCCTCCGTCGGCTCGCGCGTGCAGATCCTCCCCAACGGCCAGGGCGGCTTCCAGCTCGCCGTCCACCTCGAGGTGGCCATGCCCGGCATCGAGCGCGCGCTCGCACAGGAGATCGCGGATGAGGCCCATCAGGTCTGCCCGTACTCCAACGCCACCCGGGGCAACATCGAGGTCACCGTGGAGATCGTCGAGGACTGACCTCGCCGGGGGAAAGGACGGGCGTCCACCTCGCGAGGTGGACGCCCTTGTGTGGCTCGACCGGGCGGACGCCGTCCCCGGCTCGGGAGTTGCCGAGGCCGTCACCCGACGGGACCCCGTGGTGCTTGCACAGCACCGACGTGATCCTTGAACATGGGGACGTGATCATTGATCATGTGGACCGGCACGCCGCAGCCTGGTCGGGGCTCAGCGGCACCCGGGCCGACATCACCAGGCCGGGACCGACGCGGACTCCGATGTCCGCCGACGTCGTGGTCGCCACCAGTGAGGATTTCATGGACCGCTCTTCGTCCCCCTCGGGACACTCGCAGGCTCCCGGCGTCGACGCTGAGATGCAGCAACCGCAGGTCGGCACCACCGGTGGCGTCGTGCGGGGGCGCACCCACTCCCGAGGTGTCCTGGAGTTCCTGGGCATCCCCTACGGCGCTCCCACCGGGGGAGAAGGTCGTTTCCGGCCCCCGACGCCGGTGTCCTGGACGGGGGTGCGCGACGCCCTGGAGCACGGGCCTTCGTGCCCGCAGCCCTTCGGTGGTGACGATGCGACCCTCGCCTTCTTCGGCGGGGCCGAGGAACCGTCCCAGTCGGAGGACTGCCTCGTCCTGAACGTCTGGACCCCTGCTGCCGACCAGGGCAGGCGCCCGGTGCTCGTCTACCTGCACGGCGGCGGTCACGTCACCGGTTCCGGGTCCTGGCCCGCCTACCAGGGGGCGGCGATGGCGACGCGCGATGCCGTCGTGGTCACCATCAACCACCGGCTCTCGGCCCTCGGGTACCTGGACCTCGAAGAGCTCCTCGGCGCCGACTACGCCGCCTCCGGCACCTGCGGGATGCTCGACGTGGTCGCCGCCCTGGAATGGGTCCGAGACAACGCCCACGCCTTCGGTGGTGACAGTTCCAACGTCACGGTGTTCGGGGAGTCCGGCGGTGGATCGAAGGTCGTCACCCTCCTGGCGATGCCCGCTGCGGAGGGCCTCTTCCATCGGGCCGTCATCCAGAGCGGATGGTTCGGGCTGCGGTGTCCCACCCGGGAACAGGCCGCGGTGACGACGCAGCGTTTCCTGGACGAGCTGGGGCTGAGTCGTGAGCGCGCCCGCGAGGTGCTGACGATGCCGACGCAACGCCTCGTGGAGGCGGTGAACGCGCTGGGTGGTCTCGGGTCCGGTCTGGAGCCGGTCGTCGACGGCGTGCACATCGTCTCCCAGCCGATGGACGCGGTCCGTGCGGGCGCGCTACGGGAGATCCCGCTCATCATCGGCTCCACCCATCACGAGTACTCGATCTTCCTGCCCTACATCACCGCGGCGATGCCCGGCGATCCGATCGAGGCGAGCCGGACCTACCTGAGTTCCGTGTTCGGACCCCGGGTGGACGACGTGGTGTCCAGTTATCGCGACGCCATGCCGGGTGCGGCGGAGAAGGACGTGCTGATCGCCGTCGCCACCGACGGCCACGTGCGGGAACCAGCCATCCGCCTCGCCCAGGACGCCGTCACCACCGGGGCCGACGTCTACTTCTACCGTTTCGACTTC
>JBPBQU010000062.1:0-5158 GCA_050955085.1 Janthinobacterium lividum
GCAGGAAACCCCGCACGCTGGTCCACAAGCCCGCGATGGTGTCCGCGAGCCCCGGCGACGTCAGCAACCGGCGCTGGAACTCGTCGGCCTTGGCGCGGGTGTCCGTGTCGTGTTGCAGCGCGTCCGCGTAGCGGGCGAGCAGATCGTCGATCGCGGTGCGCCCCGCGTGTTCCGGGTCGGCGACCACGTCGTCGACCCAGCGCTGCGCCTCGGTGTAGACGCGGCGTCCGAGCCGGTCGTTGAGCCAGTCCGGCACCCACAGCGGTGCGCGTTCTGTGACCAACCCGCGTACGACGTGCTCGTTGGCGCGCAGCCACCGCTGCGCCTCGGCCAGGGTGAGATCGACGACGGGGTGGTGCGTCCCGTCACGTACGACCTCGCCGAGGAGGCGGCCCAACGTCGGGCTCCACGATTCCGCGGCGAGCCGTTTGACGAGTACCGAGTCGATGACGGCCGTGACCTCCTCGTCGCGCAGGATCCCGAGCGCACCCGTGAGGACTGTGGACGCCTCCTCCACCACCCGGGCAGCACCACCGCGCTCCACCAGCCACCCGCCCACCCGACGGGACAACTGCGCCCGCTCGACCTTGTCGCGCACGACGTCCTCGGCGAGGAAGTTGTCGGCCACGAACTGCTCCAGGCTCTTGCCCAGGGCCTCCTTGCGGCGCGGGATGAGCGCGGTGTGCGGGATCGGCAGCCGCAGCGGGTGGCGGAAGAGTGCGGTGACGGCGAACCAGTCGGCCACCGCCCCGACCATCGCGGCCTCGGCGGCGGCGTTCACGAAACCCCAGGCGCCGTCACGACCGACCGTCGCGAAATAGATCACCGCCGCGACGACCAGCAGGGACGTCGCCAGCATCCGCATGCGCCGCAGCGCGCTACGCCGTTCGGCGTCCCCGGGCCCGTCGCTCGGAGCGCCGAGAGCGGGACGCGACGGGGTCGTCGGGGTGTCAGCGCGGGTGCGGACGGGCGTGCTGGTGCTGCTCACGAACCCATCCTCACTCACGGGGGCAGCACCGACGCACCGGTTCAACCGTGCACCGGGCCGGGGTGCGCAGTTCGGGTCGGGCTGGGGGGAAGGGGCTTCCCGCGTCGATCTCGCACGCCCGTGGCGCGCGGTAGCGTCGCGCGGGTGTCGACCGAGACCGCAGCCGAAGTCCCCGTCCCGCTGACCAGCGCGGGGTCCGTCACCGCACTGGGGGCGATGCCGGGCGAGGATGCCCGCGAGGCCGCCCGCACCGTCATCGGTGAGCTCGGTGAGCCCCCGCACGTCCCGCACCTCGCCCAGCTGCCGGGCCGCGGGCCGGGTGCCGACCCGATCGGTCGCAGCGCCGCACTGCTCGTCGACCTTCCCGTCGACCTGCAACCCGCCGGGTGGCGCTTCGTCGACAACCCCGGCCGGGACCAGCGCCGGGCGCAGACGTTCCTGCGCACGGACCTCGATGAACTCGCCGAAGCGGCGGACGGCTGGAACGGGCCACTCGGCCTCGCCGTCGTCGGGCCCTGGTCGCTGCTCGCCGCCGTGGAGCTCGCGCGCGGTGAACGCAGCGTCTCCGACCACGGTGCGCGGCGCGACATCATCACCTCGCTCGCGGAGGGGGTGGCCGCGCACGTGCGCGACGTACGGCGCCTCGTGCCCGCAGCCCGCGTCGTCGTGACCGTGGAGGAGCCCTCCATCCCCGCCGTCCTCGCGGGCCGCCTCCCCACCCAGTCCGGTTACGGCACGCTGCGCTCGGTCGAGCTCGCGCAGGTCCGGGCGGGCCTGCGTGAAGTGCTCGACGCCGTGCGCGCCGCCGGCGCCGAGACCGTGGTGCGGGTCGGTGCCGACGAGCCGCCCCTGACGCTGGTGCGTGAGGCGGGCGCCACCGCGATCGCGCTGGACGTGCGCGCGCTCGGTCCCGCCGGGTGGGAGTCCGTGGCCGCCACGGTCGAGGCCGGCGTGCGGTTGTGGGCGGGTGTGATGCCCGTGACGGGTGAGCCGCCGCTCGTCGGCGAACTCGTGGACGCCCTGCGGGTGCCGTGGCGGCGGATCGGGTTGCCCGCGACCGCCCTGACCGAGGTCGTGATCACGCCCGTCGACGGATTGCAGGCGCTCGACCCGGCCCGCGTGCGCGGCCTGCTGGGCCGGTTGCGCGAGGCGGGTGCCGCGGTGGCGGAGGCCTCCGGTGACTGACCCGACGACCCCCCAGCCCGCCACCTCGACCCGCCACCCCCCGGTCGAGGTGCGGTTCCGCGAGGCGCTCACCGGGGACGTGGCGGACGTGGTCGCCCTCGTCGAGTCGGCCTATCGGGGTGAGGACAGCCGCCTCGGCTGGACTACGGAGGCCGACCTGCTCGAGGGGCAGCGCACCGACGCCGAGGGGATCTCCGCGATGGTCGAGAGCCTGGACGCGGTCCTGCTGCTCGCGGTTCTCGACGGGGGCATCGGCGGGGGCATCGTGGGGTGCTGCGAACTGCGTCGGATGCGGGATTGCGCCTACTTCGGGACCTTCGCCGTGAACCCACGTCGCCAGGGCGGCGGGGTCGGTCGGCGCCTGCTCACGTATGCCGACGCGGAAGCCGTGCGGCGCTGGGGTTCCACCGCGGTGCAGCTGACGGTCATCGCACAGCGTGGCGATCTCATCGCCTGGTACGAGCGCCTCGGTTTCGTCCGCACGGGGGAACGCAGACCCTTCCCCTACGGTGAGGAGAGGTTCGGTCTGCCGTTGCGCGACGACCTCGAGTTCGTCGTCCTGTCCCGCCCGACCGGGACGGGATGAGCGCCCCACCTCGATGCGCCGCGACCTGTCGAGGTGGGTGGCACGGCGGGAGGGGCGGGTGTCGTAGCCGCGCGGCAGGATGGACGTCGTGAGCGAGACACCCGCCCCTCCCGCCGTGCCATCCACCGCCGACGAGGACGCCGAGACGGCGTCGCTACCCGGTGCGGCAGTGGTGCCGTCGGAGGCCCGGCACCGCCGCGAGGATCTCGTCCAGCAGATCGAGGCCGCCCGTTTCGGCTATTACGTGCGCAACGCCTCGCCGCTGGCCGACGGCGAGTACGACGCCCTGGAACGCGAACTCCGCTCGCTGGAGGAGGAGCACCCCTCGCTGCGGACACCGGACTCGCCCACCCAGACCGTCGGCGGCACGTTCTCGACGGAGTTCCTGGCCGTGGACCATCCCGAACGCATGCTCAGCCTCGACAACGCCTTCTCCACCGACGAGTTGTCGGCCTGGGCCGCCCGGGTCGAGAAGGAGGTCGGAGACGGTGCGACGTACCTGTGCGAACCCAAGATCGACGGGCTGGCGATCGACCTGGTCTACGAGAACGGCCGACTCGTGCGCGGGGTGACCCGCGGTGACGGCCGGACGGGTGAGGACGTCACGTTCAACGTCCGGACCATCGACGACATCCCCCAGCAGTTGCACGGCGACGCCGACAACCCGGTGCCCGAGTTCCTCGAGGTCCGTGGCGAGGTGTTCTTCCATGTCGCGGGTTTCGCGAAACTCAACGAAGGGTTGATGGACGCGGGGAGAGTGCCGTTCGCGAACCCGCGCAACGCGGCCGCGGGTTCTCTGCGGCAGAAGGATCCTCGTGTGACGGCGACGCGGCCGCTGCGCATGCTCGTGCACGGGATCGGTGCCCGACGCGGTATGGAGAACGTCAGCCAGTCCCAGGCCTACGAGAAACTCGCCGCCTGGGGGTTGCCCGCGCCGACGCGCGCCAAGGTTTTCGACACCCTCCCGGAGGTGGCCGACTACATCCGCTACTACGACGAGCACCGTCACGACGTCGAACACGAGATCGACGGTGTCGTCGTCAAGGTCGACTCCGTCCTGATGCAACGCAGGTTGGGTTCCAACTCCCGGGCGCCGCGGTGGGCCATTGCCTACAAGTACCCACCCGAGGAGGTGACCACGACGTTGTTGGACATCCGGGTCAACGTGGGCCGCACCGGGCGGGTCACGCCGTTCGCGTTCCTCGAACCCGTCAAGGTCGCCGGTTCGACCGTGCAGCTCTCGACCCTGCACAACGCCGACGAGGTGAAGCGCAAGGGCGTCCTGATCGGTGACACCGTCGTCGTGCGCAAGGCCGGTGACGTGATCCCCGAGGTCGTCGGGCCGGTGCTGGACCTGCGCACGGGTGACGAACGCGAGTTCGTCTTCCCCACCGAGTGTCCCGAGTGCGCGACGACGCTGGCCCGGGAGCGCGCCGACGACGTCGACATCCGCTGCCCCAACACCCGCTCCTGCCCCGCGCAGCTGCGGGAGCGGGTGTTCCATGTGGCTGGGCGGGGTTCCTTCGACGTCGAGTCCCTCGGGTACGAGGCCGCGACGGCGTTGCTGCAGGCCGGGGCGATCACCGACGAGGGTGACCTGTTCACCCTCACCGAGGACGACCTGCTCAGGGTCCCGCTGTTCACGAACAAGAGCGGATCACTCTCGGCCAACGGTCGCCGGTTGCTGACGAACCTCGAGACCGCGAAGACCCAGCCGCTGTGGCGGGTGCTCGTCGGGTTGTCGATCCGTCACGTCGGGCCCACCGCCGCGCGTGCGCTGGCCAGCCGGTTCGCGACGATGGAGGCCATCGAGGCGGCCAGCCTGGCGGAACTCGCCGACGCCGAGGGTGTGGGGCCCACCATCGCGGAAGCGGTGCAGGAGTGGCTGGACGTCGACTGGCACCGTGCCGTGGTGGAGAAATGGCGCGTCGCCGGGGTCCGGATGCAGGACGAGCGCGACGCCGCGACCCCGCGCACGTTGGAGGGTCTCTCGATCGTCGTGACGGGGTCGTTGACGAGGTTCACCCGCGACGAGGCCAAGGAGGCGATCCTGACCCGTGGGGGGAAGGCGTCCAGTGGGGTCAGCAAGAAGACGAGTTTCGTCGTCATCGGGGACGCCCCGGGTACCAAGGCCGCGAAGGCTGAACAGCTGGGCGTGCGGATCCTCGACGAGGAGGCGTTCGCGGCGTTGCTCGAGGGGGGTCCGGAGGCCGTCGCGTTGCCCGAGGAACCTGCGTTGCCCGAAGAACCTGCGTTGCCCTCCGCGGGCGGTGATGGTCCGCCCGGAGACGGAGACGCCTGAGGCTTCGGGACCAATGCGCGACCCAGACGACAGGGCTGGTTCACCACCTCCCTCCGCAGGGTGACCCGGTGCCGCTGTCCCGGGTGGGTATGCCGTC
>JBPBQU010000063.1:0-5089 GCA_050955085.1 Janthinobacterium lividum
GCGCTCGTCGCCCTGCTGGCGGCGGGCTGGGTGGTGTAGGCCTGATCATCCGAGCGGCGGATCAGATGTGAACCGTGGAACCCCGCTCGACGAGGTGCGGGCGGAACGAGACCGGGTCGGGGGTGGTGCCGCCGGCGTCGAGGACGAGCAGCTGGGCGACGGCGGCGGCGACGATCGCCTCCTCGTCCCAGGCCATCGTCGTCAGACCGGGGGAAACGAGCCCCGCCAGCTGGTGGTCGTCGTAACCGACGACGCAGACGTCCTGCGGAACGCGCAGGCCCAGACCGGCGGCGGCCTGGTAGACGCCGAACGCCAGGCTGTCGGAGAGGCAGAAGACCGCCGTCGGAGGGTTCTCGATGCTGAGCAGTTCGTGCGCGGTCTGCACCGAGCGGGCCGTGGAGGCGGGGGCGGAGATGACGAGCAGGTCGATCCCCAGCGGCGCCGCGAGTTCCACGGCGAGCAGCTGCGAGGGTCGCCCCGGCGTGCTCGGCAGCGAGGGGGTGAGCAGGGCGACGCGGGTGTGGCCGAGATCGCGTAGGTGCGACAGGGCGCTCCGGACCCCGAAGCGGTTGTCGAAGAGCACGGCGCCGGTGCCGGGGCGGTTCGGGAGGGCGTCCCCGATCGAGACCACCGCGGTCCGCTCGTCCAGGGCACGCCAGTACTGCGCCGACGGGTCGACCGGGCAGACCAGGACCCCGTCGACCCGCTGGGTCGCGAAGCGTTCCACCACCCGGCGCTCGAGCGCCGGATCCGCGTCCGCGTCGGCGATGGTGGCGTCGCGGTCGGCCGTGCGCAGCGCCCGCGTCAGCATCACGGAGAGGTCCTGCTGCCACAGATCGCGCAGCGAGCCGCTGATCCCGACGGTCCCGGTCCGCCCACTCGCCAGGGCACGCGCGATGGGGTCGACGCGATAACCGAGTTCGGTGGCGAGGGCCTGGACCCGTTCGATCGTGGCCGCGGACCCCTTGGCCCCGCGCAGGGCGTAGGAGGTGGCGGCGAGGGAGAGACCCGCGGCGTCGGCGACGTCCTGCAACGTCCGTCGCGCGTCCTTGGGCACGGCCGAACACTAACCGGGGGATTTAACGAGCGCGAAACCTGGCCGACTTGACGAGGCGCAAGTGAAGCGCTTCACTCGGAAGTAGTGAAGCGCTTCACTCAGCGAGCGAAGGGGGTCTGCCGTGCGCATCGACTGCCACCAGCACGTCTGGCCTGCGGAGTTCGTGGACGCCCTGCGCGGGCGTCGCGAACCCCCCTACCTGCGGGGCTGGACACTGCACCTGTACGGGGAGGCCCCCGGCGAGATCGACCCGGCAGCCCACGACGTGGCGGTCCGTGCCCGGGCCGAGCACGCCGACGGCACCGCCCGCGCCCTCGTCTCGCTGTCCAGCCCGCTGGGCATCGAGCACCTGCCGGGGGAGGAGGCGGCCCCGCTGCTGGCGGCCTGGCACGCGGGGGCCACCGCGCTCGGTGACCCGTTCGGGGTCTGGGCCGCGGCTTCGGTGAGCGACCTCGACCCCGGCGAACTCGCCGAGACCCTGCGCCACGAACGGATCGCGGGGTTGCAACTGCCGGCCACGGCGATGGCCGATCCGGTGGCGATCGACAGGCTGGCGCCGCTGCTCGCCGAACTCGAGATCGCGGACAAACCGCTGCTCGTCCACCCGGGCCCCGCTCCCGCGGCCCGCGGTGGCGAGCTGCCCGCGTGGTGGCCGGCCTTCGTGCCCTACGTCGCGCAGCTGCACGCCGCCTGGTCGGCCTGGCACGTGCGTGCCCGCGCGAGCCACCCGACACTGCGGATCGCCTTCGTGGCGCTCGCGGGACTAGCTCCCCTGCACCACGAACGTCTCGCCGCGCGAGGTGGGGCGCTCGGCCGTCTCGACCCACTCGTCCATTACGAGACGTCCTCCTACGGGGCCCGGGCGATCGACGCGGTCGTGCGTGTCGTCGGGGTCGACCCGATCGTCCTCGGCTCCGACCGTCCCTACGCACAACCCTTCGACGCCCGGTCCAGTCCAGGTTTCGGGGCTGCCTTCCAGCACGCCTGCACCGTCGCCAATCCTCGTCATCTGCTCGAAGGAGGACCTCGATGACCCTCACGGACCACCGCCACCCGGACACCCGACCCCCCACCCAGCTGCCACCCGCTCCCGGCCGGACGTTGTCGCCCAAGGAGTTGCAGGCGTGGGTCGAGGAGGCCGCGCGTCATCCCGAGTGGTGGGAACACCTCGTCGCCCACGACACCGGAGCCCGCCACTTCGCCTCCCTCTACCGCGACGGTGACATCGACGTGTGGTTGCTGTGCTGGAACGTCGTCGACGACACCGGATGGCACGACCACGACACCTCCTCCGGTGCGGTCGCCGTGACCCGTGGGGTGGTCACCGAGGCGAACCCCCGGATGGGTGGCGAGCCCGTCGTCCGCACCGTCTCCGCGGGGCAGTCGTTCGCGTTCGGGCCCGACCACATCCACCGCATGGGCGGGGCCGTCGACGGCTCCGTCTCGATCCACGCCTACTCCCCGCCGCTGTGGCGGATGGGTCAGTACTCCATCAGCCCGTCGGGTGTCATGCGCCGGATGTCGATCAGCTATGCGGACGAGCTGCGCCCCCTCGATGGCCCCGACGCCCTCGATAGCCCCGATTCCCTCGCTGCCCCAGACCCCGTTGCCTGAGCACCCCGGGGCGGCCACCAGATCGGTACGGGCCGGGGCTCAGTAACCGGAGACGGTGACGAGTCGCGCGACGGCCGCGAACCGGCCGGCCACGGCCTCGACGTCGGGTCCGATGGGCTGGTCGCGGGCGTCGCGACCCAGGACCGCGTCGAACTGCGCGAAGACCGCCGCGGCGGGTTCGGCCAGTCGCTCCGGGGCCGCCCGCAGCGCGCGCACCGCGGCCAGCGCCTCGATGGAGAGCACCAGCGGGGCCAGTTCGGCGCTGAGGCGCAGGGCTCGCGCCCCCTGCGTCGCGAAGCTCGCGTGCTCCTCCAGGCCGAGGGAGATGCTCACCGTCCCGGCCGTCGAGGGTGAGGTTCCCGGCCGCAGTTCCGCCAGCGCGTCCTGCACGACGTATTCACCGATCATCAGTCCCGAACTGCCGCGCGGTCCCGCGGCGAGGAACGCCCGCAAACCCGTGTGCTCCGGGCGCAACAGCAGCGCGAGCCGGGCGGCGGACAGGGTGAGGACACCGAAGGTCGTGGCGCGCACCGTGTCCAGCGCGGTGGCCAGCGTCGCGGCGTGGAACTGCCCGTGGTGCAGGGCCCGCCCGCCCAGCACGTCGTCGGCGCTCACCAGGGGGTTCTCCCCGGGTGAGGACGCCTCGAGCACGAGCGCGTCCTCGAGGGCCCGGACGGCCGCGAACGCCGGGGCCAGGACCTGCGGCAGGGTCCGCAGGCCGAACGGGTCCTGCAGGCGCGCGGGTTGCGGCCCGCCCGTGACGAGCGCGTCGAGTACCGCGGCGACCTCGCGCTGCGCGGGGTGGGCACGCGCCGCATGCACCGAGTCCGCCCACGCCTCGCGGTTGCCGCGCAACGCCAGGAACGACAGCGCCCCCACGGCCAGGCTCGAACGCAGCACGTCACGCATCTGTACGAGTGCGAGCGAGGCCGTCGCCAGCGTCACCGCGTTGGAGCTGATGAGGGGTAACGCGTCCGCCACGTCGAGGACCGCGGGGGCGACGTGTCCGCAACGCCAGGGACGTTCACCCACGAGGGTCAACCCCAGCTCGGCGAGCGCCGCCAGGTCGGAGGTCCCGATGCCGCCGAAGCGGTGCAGTGTGGCCAGCACCCCACCCTCCACCGCCGCGCCGAGCGCACTCAGCAGCCCCGGGCTGATGCCCGCTCCGGTGCCGGCCGGGACCCCGGCCAGCAACTGGTTCAACCGGATGACGAGGGCCGCGCGTGTCGTCGGGTCGTCCTCCACCGGGCCCAGCGACGCCGCGTGACTGCGCAGCAGGCGCAACCCGTGCGCCTGCGGATGCTCGTCCTGCTCCTCCTCGACGTGCACGTGCCGGTTGGCGCCCACCCCCGTGGTCGCGCCGTAGACGGAACCGTGCTCGCGAGCGGCTCCCATGGCCTCGTGCAGCTCCCCCAGCCGGAGCAGCACGCCACGATCCACGACGGCGCGGGCACGTCCGTGCGCGAGGTCGGCGAGGTCATCGAGCGCGAGCGGGCGCCCCGCCAGCACGACCTCCCGGGTCGCGTCCGACGCCGCCTGGTGCTCCACTTGACCTCCGCGATGCCTGGGGAAGGGCGAGGTTTCGATCAGGTAAAGCTGCTCGTGCCTCGTTGACCCTGCTCTTGTGACCTCTCACCATGTACCAGCCCGCCCTGCATCTCGGCGAGCTGTCCGTTCAGGACGCGCCCCGGCGCGTCGTCGGTCCTACCCCGGAGCCGCCGCTGTGATCACGTTCGAGGCCGTCCGCAAGGAGTTCGGCGACGGGACCGTCGCCGTCGAGGAGCTCGACCTCGAACTGCCCACGGGGCAGATCACCGTCTTCGTCGGCCCCTCGGGGTGCGGGAAGACGACCTCGCTGCGGATGATCAACCGCATGATCGAGCCGACCCGGGGCCGCATCACCATCGACGGCCAGGACGTCACGCAGCAGGACTCCGCGCAGTTGCGCCGCGGGATTGGTTACGTCATCCAGCATGCGGGCCTCTTCCCGCACAAGACGGTCGTGGACAACGTCATGACCGTGCCCAGGCTGCTCGGCCGCAAGAAGCAGCGCTCCGCCGCCGTGGAACTGCTCGAACGCGTCGGGCTGCCGGCGACCTTCGCGGACCGTTACCCCGCGCAGCTCTCCGGGGGACAGCAGCAGCGTGTGGGGGTCGCCCGCGCGCTCGCCGCCGATCCGCCCGTGATGCTCATGGACGAACCGTTCAGCGCCGTCGACCCCATCGTGCGCGAGCAGCTCCAGAAGGAGTTCCTGCGCCTGCAGCACGACCTCGGCAAGACCATCGCGCTCGTCACCCACGACATCGACGAGGCCATCACGTTGGGGGACCGGATCGCGGTCTTCCGTGAGGGCGGCCACCTGGCCCAGGTCGGCACGCCCAAGGACCTGCTCACCCGTCCCGCGGACGATTTCGTCCG
>JBPBQU010000064.1:0-5080 GCA_050955085.1 Janthinobacterium lividum
CAGGGTGCCCTGCTGGTGGTCCAGGACCATCTTCCAGTTCCCGGCGATCAGCGGAATGCGGGTCATCGTCGATCCTCATATCTGGGTGGTGGCGGCTCGTCGCCGAGCTCAGGTCGTGGATGCTGCGGGCAGGATCACTCGAGCGCGAGCAGTCCGGGCAGCTGCTTGCCCTCCAGGTACTCCAGGCTCGCCCCGCCCCCGGTGGAGATGTGCCCGAACTGGGCGTCGGAGAACCCGAGGGTGCGCACCGCCGCGGCGGAGTCACCACCACCGACGACGCTGAACGCGTCGGAGTCCACGAGGGCCTGCGCGACCGCCCTGGTGCCCTGTGCGTAGGGCTCCATCTCGAACACGCCCATGGGCCCGTTCCAGAACACCGTTCGGGCGTCCGCCAGCTTCGCCGCGAACGCCGCCCCGGAGTCCGGCCCGATGTCGAGGCCGAGGCGGTCGGCGGGGATCGCCTCCGCCGCGACCACGTCGTGTCGCGCGTCGGCGGAGAACTCACTCGCCGCGACGATGTCGGTGGGCAGGACGATGTCGACACCCTTCGCCTTCGCCGTCTGGAGGTAGGAGGCGACCGTCGTCAGCTGGTCCGCCTCGAGCAGGGACCTCCCGACCTCGTGACCGGCGGCCTTGAGGAAGGTGAAGACCATCCCGCCGCCGACGAGGATCCGGTCCCCGCGGGTCAGCAACGAGCCGAGCAGGTTGTCGATCACCCCGAGCTTGTCGGAGACCTTCGACCCGCCCAGCACGACCACGTAAGGGCGTTCCGGCGAGTGCGTGAGCCGTTGCAACACCTCGACCTCGGTCGCCACCAGGCCACCCGCGGCGTGCGGCAACCGCCGCGCGATGTCGTAGACGCTGGCGTGCTTGCGGTGCACGGCACCGAAACCGTCCGAGACGTAGGCGTCGGCGAGCGCGGCGAGCTCGTCGGCGAAGGCGCCACGCTCGCCGTCGTCCTTGCTCGTCTCCCCCGCGTTGAAGCGGAGGTTCTCCAGCACTACCAGCTGACCCTCCTCCAACGCGTCGACCACCTTCTTCGCGGCGGGACCGACGGTCTGGGGACAGAACCCGACGTCGGTGCCCTCGAGGAGTTGCGTCAGGCGGGCATGCACGGGCGCGAGGGAGTACCTCGCCTCCGGGGTGCCCTTGGGACGCCCGAGGTGGGCGACGACGACGACCCGCGCCCCCTCGTCGAGGAGCCGGCGCAGCGTCGGCACCGAGGCCCGGATGCGGCCGTCGTCGGTGATGCGCGCCGCGCCGGTGCCACTGTGGTCGAGGGGCACATTGAGGTCGCTGCGGACGAGGACGCGCTTGCCGCGCAGTCCGCCGAGCTGCTGCTCGAGGTCGTCGATGGTCTTCACGGGAATCCTCCGGTGCTTGGTCCGAACGGGGTCCGCTCACGGACGGACGTCGGCCCGGGCGCCCCCGCTGCTGCGGGGGGCCCGGGCCGGGTCACGCGGGTCTCAGAGGCTCGAGCCGACCAGCCGGGCGAGGTCGACGAGGCGGTTGGAGTAACCCCACTCGTTGTCGTACCAGCCGACGACCTTCACGAGGTTGCCGTTGACCTTCGTGAGGCCCTCGTCGTAGATGCAGGAGGCCGGGTCGGTCACGATGTCGGAGGAGACCAGCGGCTCGTCGGAGTAGGTCAGGTAACCCTTCAGCGGCCCGTCCGCGGCAGCCTTGTAGGCGGCATGGACCTCCTCGACGGAGACCTCACGGCCCACCGTGACGGTGAGGTCGGTCGCGGAACCGGTCGGGACCGGGACGCGCAGCGCGTAACCGTCGAGCTTGCCCTTGAGCTGCGGCAGGACGAGACCGATGGCCTTGGCCGCACCGGTCGAGGTCGGCACGATGTTGAGCGCCGCGGCGCGGGCCCGGCGCAAATCCTTGTGCGGGCCGTCCTGCAGGTTCTGGTCGGCCGTGTAGGCGTGGATCGTCGTCATCAGACCGCGCTCGATCCCGAAGGCGTCGTCGAGGACCTTGGCCAACGGCGCGAGGCAGTTCGTCGTGCACGACGCGTTCGAGATCAGCGCGTCCTTGGCCGGGTCGTAGTCGGAGTCGTTGACGCCCATGACGACGGTGACATCGGTATTGGTCGCCGGCGCCGAGATGATGACCTTCTTGGCGCCCGCGGAGAGGTGGGCGCGGGCCTTCTCACCATCGGTGAAGAAACCGGTCGACTCGATGACGACGTCGACACCGAGCTCACCCCAGCCGAGGTTGGCCGGGTCGCGGTCGGCGAGGACCTTGATGGACCGCGACCCCACGGTGATGGTGTCGCCGTCCACGGCCACGTCCTCGGGCAGCTTGCCGAGGACGGAATCGTGCTTGAGCAGGTGCGCCAGCGACTTCGCATCGGTCAGGTCGTTGACGGCGACGATCTCGACGTCCGCACCCTGGGCAAGTGCGGCGCGGAAGAAGTTGCGGCCGATACGGCCGAATCCGTTGATGCCGACCCGTGTGGTCATGCGCTCTCCTCCTTGACGCACCACCGACCGAGCAGGCCTGGTGCGTCTCGTGCGTTGCGGTAGCGGTCCTGTGCTGGTCACTCGAGTGTCCGGACGACCGTCCGGGCCCTGTCGCTTCCCGTAACCCGCCGCGGCCCTGCGGCGGCCCCCCGACCCTATGGCCTGCATCACGTCGGGCTGCAGCGGGGGCCACCTTGGCGCACGTGGGCCGCCCGCGCCGGGGAAGGAGGCACCCGGGAAGCCACGACCCGGTTCAGGCGTCGAGCATGTCCGCACTCAGACCCGAGTCGGTACCCGGGAGGCCGAGATCCTGGGCCTTCTTGTCGGCCATCCCGAGCAGGCGGCGGATCCGGCCCGCGATGGCGTCCTTGGTCATGGGTGGGTCGGCGAGCTGCCCCAGTTCCTCGAGGCTGGCCTGCTTGTGCTCCAGTCGCAGTCGACCCGCCTGCAGCAGGTGGTCCGGCACCTCGTCACCGAGCAGTTCGAGTGCGCGTTCCACGCGCGCACCAGCGGCTACCGCGGCTCGCGCCGAGCGCCGCAGGTTCGCGTCGTCGAAGTTGGCCAACCGGTTCGCGGTGGCCCGGACCTCGCGGCGCATCCGGCGTTCCTCCCACGTCATCATCGCGTCGTGAGCACCGAGGCGGGTCAGCAGCGCGCTGATCGCGTCACCGTCGCGCAGCACGACGCGGTCCACGCCGCGGACCTCGCGCGCCTTGGCGGAGAGCTCCAGGCGCCGAGCAGCGCCGACGAGCGCCAGCGCGGCCTCCGGCCCGGGGCAGGTCACCTCCAGCGCTGCCGAGCGTCCCGGTTCGGTCAGGGATCCCCGGGCCAGGAAGGCACCACGCCAGGCGGCCTCGGCGATGGCGGCCGAGGAGGACACGATGTGCGACGGCAGCCCCCGCACAGGCCGCCCGCGGGTGTCGAGCAACCCGGTCTGGCGGGCCAGCGACTCTCCGTCGCGGGCCACCCGCAGCACGTAGCGGGTCGCGCGGCGCAACCCACCGGCCTGCACGACGAGGAGATCGCTGGGATGGCCGTAAACATCGGCGATGTCGCGACGCAACCGCCGCGCGATCGAGGCGGAATCCAGCTCCGCCTCGATGACGATACGTCCCGAGACGATGTGCAGCCCGCCCGCGAAACGCAGCATCACCGACACCTCGGCCTTGCGCGCCGCCGTCGTCGTGACCGGCAACCGGCTGAGCTCGTCCTTGACCGCCGCCGTCATCGCCATCTGTGTTCCCTCCCCTGACTCTGAATCGCCTGACTCTGGATCGCCTGACTTCGGATCCCATGACTCTGGATCCCACGACTCTGGATCGCACGACTCCCGAACGCCGAGACCTCCGGATGTCCCTGTCCGGCCACGACGACGTGGCCCGGTCCCGCCACCGGGGCGGTCAGGAGAACCGCCCTGCGAACACGTCGCGGTAGGCCGCGGCGAGCCGCAACGCGTCATGGCGGGCGCTCCCGTCGTCCACGGACACCGACCGCATGGCCACGACCGCCCTCAGGCTCGCTGCGACCTGCTCCAGGGCTCGCGGATCCGCGACCGCGACCGGGTCCGCGACGACGGCGTCGACCCGCAACGTCGGTGCGTGCGCGGCGAGCACCTCGAGGTGCTCCTCGGCACTGAACCCGTCCGTCTCCCCCGGCTGCACGGCGAGGTTCAGGGTGACGCAGATGCGTGCAGGGGTGTCGCACAGGGCCTGCGCGAGGGCCGGGACCATCAGGTGGGGCAGGACGCTGGTGAACCAGGATCCCGGTCCCAGGACGACCCAGTCCGCGACGCGGATGGCGTCGATCACCTCCGCACGCACGGGCGGGTCCGGGGGGACGAGCCGGACCCCGGCGACCCGGCCCCTCGTGGAGGCCACGGCGACCTGGCCCCGCACGGGCGTGACGGTGTCCTCCTCACCGGGCACGAGGCCCAGCACGTCGGCCTCGATGTCGAGCGGGACGGCGGCCATCGGCAGCACCCGCCCACGCGCGCCGAGGAGGCTACCGACCCAGTCCAGACCGGCGACCTCGTCGCCGAGCAACTGCCACAGGGTCGCGATGAGGAGGTTGCCGGTCGCGTGCTGGTCGAGTCCACCACCGCTGGTGAAACGGTGCTGCAGAACGTCACGCCACGTACGTCCCCATTCGGAGTCGTCGCAGAGAGCCGACAGAGCCATCCGTAGATCACCCGGGGGCAGCACACCGAGCTCGCGGCGCAGTCGACCGGAGGAACCACCGTCGTCAGCGACGGTGACCACGGCCGTCAACCGGTCGGTGAGGTGACGCAGGGCGGCGAGCGAGGCCGAGAGTCCGTGCCCGCCACCGAGAGCCACGACGGCGGGGGTGGCAGCGGTGGACACCGCCACCGGGATCGCACCCGTGCGCGGAATGGGGCCGCGCACGGGGATCGGGCCGGTCACGGGGATCGGGCCGGTCACGGGAATCGGGCCGGTGGCAGACCCTGCGGAGAACCCGGATCCGTGGGAGTTCTCGGGCACCGCAGTCATTCCCGGCCCAGGTCGCGGTGCAGGACACGAACGGGTACGCCGTCGAGGCGCAGCCGGGCACCGAGCGCCTCGGCCATGGCGACGGAGCGGTGCTTGCCTCCC
>JBPBQU010000065.1:0-4720 GCA_050955085.1 Janthinobacterium lividum
CGCCCGCCTCGTGGACGAGATCGCAGACCTCGCTGATCGATTCCTCGTACACCCCGTGGGTCGAGGGGTAGGTCACCATCAGCGCAGCCAGGTCGTCGGCGTGCGCGGAAACCTTGGCGCGCAGGTCATCTAGCTCGACGTTGCCTGCCTCGTCGCAGGCCACCACGACGACCTTGAGCCCGGCCATCACGGCACTCGCGGCGTTCGTCCCGTGCGCAGAGCTCGGGATGAGGCAGACCGTGCGGGCGGCGTCCCCGCGGGAGCGGTGGTAGGCGCGGATGGCGAGCAGACCCGCGAACTCCCCCTGCGATCCCGCGTTGGGCTGCAACGAGACCGCGTCGTACCCGGTGATCTCGGCGAGCCAACCTTCGAGATCGGCGACGAGTTCCGCCGTTCCCGCGAGCTGGTCGGCGGGCGCGTAGGGGTGCAGGTCGGCGAACTCCGGCCAGGAGATCGGCTCCAGTTCCGTCGTCGCGTTGAGTTTCATGGTGCAGGAACCCAACGGGATGGCCCCGCGATCCAGCGCGTAATCGGCATCGGAGAGGCGACGCAGGTAGCGCAGCATGGCCGTCTCGGAGCGGTGCGCGGAGAACACCGGGTGGGTCAGGAACGGCGTCGTGCGGGCTAGTCCGGCAGGCAGGGCGTGTCGTCCGCGGTCCTCGACGGGTTCGAGGCCGAAACCCGTCAGTGCGGCCGCGACGTGAGCGCCCGACGTGGTCTCGTCACAGGTGATCGCCACGTGGTCGCCATCCACGAGGCGCAGATTCACCCCCGCGACCAGTGCGTCGGCGACGATTCCCGCGGCGCGGCCCGGGACCCGGGCGAGCACGGTGTCGAAGAACTCGTCGTGGACGACCTCGACGCCACCCGCCCGCAGCGCCTCGGCGAGCGAACCCGCCGTCGTGGCGACCCGGGCGGCGATGGCTCGCAAACCCTGCGGTCCGTGCCACACGGCATAGCAACCGGCCATCACGGCGAGCAGGACCTGCGCCGTGCAGATGTTCGACGTCGCCTTGTCGCGGCGGATGTGCTGCTCGCGCGTCTGCAACGCGAGCCGGTAGGCAGGCGCGCCGTCCGCGTCCACGGACACCCCGACGAGGCGGCCCGGCAGCGACCGTGCAAGCCCCTGACGCACGGCCATGTACGCCGCGTGCGGACCGCCCGCACCCATCGGGACACCGAAGCGCTGGCTGGAACCGATCGCGACGTCGACCCCGAACTCCCCTGGTGCGCGCAGCAGGGCGAGCGCCAGCAGGTCGGCGGCGGCCACGGTGATCGCCCCGCGCTCACGAGCGGCGGAGACGACGGGTTCCAGGTCTCGAACCCGCCCCGAGGTGCCCGGGTACTGCACGAGCAACCCGAACATCCCCCGTTCCCCCACCTGGGCGAACGGGTCCGGCGCGTCGAGGTCGACGACGAGCAGGTCCAACCCGAGCGGGACGGCGCGGGTACGCAGCACCGCCAGGGTCTGCGGCAGGACGTCGGAATCGACGGCGAACACGGCCCCGGCCGCGACCTTGGAGACGCGGCGGGCCAACGTCATCGACTCCGCGGCAGCGGTGCCCTCGTCGAGCAACGAGGCGTTCGCGACGTCGAGACCGGTGAGGTCCGCGACGGCGGTCTGGAAGTTCAGCAGCGCTTCGAGCCGCCCCTGGGAGATCTCCGGCTGGTACGGCGTGTACGCGGTGTACCAGGCGGGGTCCTCCAGCACGTTACGGCGCACCACGGCCGGTGTGCGGGTGCCGAAGTAGCCCAGACCGATCATCGACGGGACGACCCGGTTGCGCCCCGCCAGGGCTCGCAGGGCTTCCGTGACCGCGGCCTCGTCGAGGGCGTCGGGCAGCTCGAGGCGGGCGTCACGGATGCCCGCGGGGACGGCGGCATCGATGAGGTCCTCGACGGAGTCCCGACCGACGACCCTGAGCATCCGCTCGACATCGGCCGGGTCAGGGCCGATGTGGCGGGCGCTGAACGGCAGGGGCCCCGGGTCGAGCACGAAGGCGTCGAGGGGGTTGGCGAGAGATGAGTTGTCGGCGTCGTGAGGCGCGGGAACGGTGGTCGTCACGGACGGCTCCGGAGGTCGTGGGAGAACGGCTGACCTCCCCGTCTGTCGGAGCGGGCCGAAGACCCGAACCTCCAGAGCGGCCTGTCCCGCGTGGTCCTGATGCCTGAGAGGTTCCGGGGATGTTGCCCCTTCGGCGCCCCGGTCGAACCGGGAACTCTCCCGCGCGGGATGCACGGCCTGCTTGGTGCTGCAGGGCCAACCTTAGAGCACCTGCAGGCCCACCACGGAAAGGCTGCCACCGACGGATAAAGTGCAGCCGGTGATCACTCTCGCCGTCTGCAGCGCCAAGGGTGGTGTCGGAAAGACGTCCGTGGTCCTGGGATTGGCGAGTGCGGCCGTGCGCCGCGGGACGACGACGATCGTGGTCGACCTGGACCCGCAGGCAGACGCGACCTCCGGTCTCGATGTCACGGCCCAGCGCCCTCACGACGTGGCCGCCGTCCTGCAGACCCCCAAACGGCGCGTCGCGCAGGAGGCGCTCGCCCCCAGTGGATGGGTCGGGGACCAGCCCGGTCTGCTCGATGTCCTCACCGGTTCCGCCGCCTCCGCCGGGCTGGACATCCCCGGACCCGCGAGCGACAACCTCAAGGCCCTCAGACGCGCCTTGCGCAGGCTCGACGACCACGACCTCGCCCTGCTCGACACCCCGCCGTCGCTGGGCGGACTGACCCGCTCGGCCTGGGAGGCCAGCGACGCCGTCCTCGTCGTCTCGGACGCGAGCCGGTTCTCCGTCGCCGCAGTGGATCGAACCCTGCGAGAGGTACGCGCCCTGCGCTCGGCCCCCCAGGTGGTGGGTATCGTCGTCAATCGTTTTCAGCCACGGTCGGGCGAGCAGCGTTTCCGGTTCGAGGAACTGCAGACCTTGTTCGGTGCACTCGTCCTCGAACCGGTGCTCGACCGCGTCGCGGTACCGCAGTCCCAGGGTGCAGGAGTTCCCTTGCACGCGTTGCGAACCGCCCCCGCGCGGGCGGTCGCGGCCCAGTTCGACGACGTGCTGGAGAAGGTCCTCGCGCTGGAGTAGGCCACCGATCGCGGCGGAGGCTACGCCGACGTGCGCGAAGCCGCCTGCTCGCCTACCGTTGATCATGGTGCTGAGCCCGGGTCATCCTTCGACCTGTACCGGTTCCGCTCTTCCCGCGCTCCGAGCGCGGGCACAAGGAGGTCCCGTGACGTCGAACGTGCCCGAGACGAACCTTCCACCGAGCACCCAGGCCGTCGGCGCCGTGCTCAGTGCCCCCGTCGCATCACCCCTTCTCTCGCCGCCCAGCCTGGTGCGAACCGAGAGAACCCGCCGAGCGGAGCACCCGGAGACGGCCGTCATCGCCGGGCACGTGGAGAGTCTGCGAACCCGCTGGACGCGCTTGGGTGCCGACATCGCGAGCCACCTGCGACCCGGTGTCGATGACGCCCGCCTCGATGGCGTCGAACGCGAGTTCGGCCTGCGACTCCCCCCTGGTGCGCGGGCGTGGTGGCGAGCCGTGGACGGCGTGGACCCGGTGCGCGCGCGCTACGGCAGCAGTGCCCCCACCGTCGGCCCGGGCGGCTGGGTCCCGCTCAGCCTGGCCGACGCCGTCCGCCGGGCCACCGGCCAGGGGCCAGGCCTCGCCGCGCCACCCGGACTGCTGCCGATGTTCGCGCGCGACGAGGAGTTCATCGGCGTCCGTCTCGGCGTCTCGACCAGCGAGGTCGAGCAACTCGTACTCACCGAGGACGGCGAGGGCTACCAGCACTCCTGGCGGGTCAGTCTCGACCAGCTGCTGACAACGTGGGCGGGGTCACTCTTCGCTGCCGTGATCTGGCTGCCCGACGCGCGTGACTGGGTCGTGGACCCTTTCGCCCTGCAGGCACTCCCCCACGGCGAACTGCTGGACTGAGGCGCTGTCAGGGTGAACCGATCGGGCTTGCGAGCCCAGTGGTGTCGCTCGACTATCCGGCTTCGCGCGCTGCGCGGCGGGCCGAGAGCTCATCCGCCAGCATCATGGCCGTCTGACCCGGGTCCAGACGGGCGGGGCGTTCACTGGGCAGACTGGCCAGTTCGCCCTCGACCTCGCGCCAGACCCGCCCGACTGCGATGCCGAAGACACCCTGCCCACCCTGCACGAGGTCGATGACCTCGTCGGCGGATGTGCATTCGTACACGCTGGCCCCGTCGCTCATCAGGGTGATCTGGGCCAGGTCGTCGACCCCACGCTCACGCAGGTGCGTCACGGCGGTACGGATCTGGTGCAGGGAGACCCCGGTGTCCAGCAGTCGCTTGACGACCTTGAGGACGAGGATGTCGCGAAAGCCGTAGAGCCGCTGGGAGCCGGAGCCCGAAGCACCACGCACACCGGGTTCGACGAGCCCCGTACGGGCCCAGTAGTCCAGCTGACGATAGGTGATTCCCGCTGCCTTGCAGGCTGTCTGACCTCGGTAGCCGACCTCTTCGTCGAGGTCGGGCAGATCCTCCGTGAACAGCAGGCCCTGGGCGCGGACGGGTTGGACAACCCTCCGCGACGCCCCTGCGACTGCATCGCCGCCACTGCTCACGCCGGCCTCCTCGTCATCGCCACCGTCGACGGTTCGACTGGGAGCGTCCTGCACACTGACCGTAGAACGGCACCCCCGGAGCGTCAACGAGGCGCGAGGCGCGCCGCCGTCCGTGACCCGACCGTG
>JBPBQU010000066.1:0-4703 GCA_050955085.1 Janthinobacterium lividum
CCTCCTCGCGGTGCACGGTCAGAGTGAGCAGCTGCGGCTGCGTTCGGCTGTCCAGCAGATGCGCGTCCTCGACGCCTTCGCCGGGGAGTCCGTGGCACGGGATCTCGCCGACTACGCGACGGCGTACGTCGGGTGGCGGGCACTGGTGGCCGAACATCAGGACGTCGCGACCCATGCGCACGAACGCGCCCGTGAGGCCGAGCTGTTGGCGCTCGGGATGGAGGACGTCGAGCGCGCCGACCCCCAGCCGGACGAGGACCTCGCCCTGCGCGAGGAGGCGCAACGACTGGCGCACGTCGAGGTCCTGCGCACCGCGGCGTCGGGTGCGCACGAGGCGTTGACGGGTGAGTCCGGCGGGGAGGACGGCGGCGGCGGGGAAGGCGGTGCGGACAGCCGTCTGGAGGCGGCGCGCCGCTCCCTCGCCCAGGCGGGCGAACACGACCCGACCCTGGTGGCCCTCGCGGCACGAGCTGGGGAGATCGCCTACCTCCTGAACGACCTCTCCGCCGAGGTGTCCGACTACGCCGCCGGTCTCGAGGCCGACCCGGCCCGTCTCGCGGTGGTCGAGGAGCGTCGGGCCCGGTTGACCGCACTGGTGCGCCGCTACGCGCCGACACCGGACGAGGAAGGTCTCGAAGGCATCGCGGCCGTGCTCTCGTGGGCGCAGCGCGCTTCGCTGCGTCTCCTGGACCTCGACGACGACGACGGCCGGTTGGCGCAGCTCGCGCAGCGACGCGACGCCGTTCGAGCCGAGCTGGAAACGATCGCCACCCGACTCAGCCACGCCCGGGCCTCGGCTGCGGGCCGGCTGGAGGAGCGGGTCGCCGAGGAGCTGGCGGCGTTGGCCATGCCCAGCGCCCGCATCGAGGTCGCCGTCCGCACCAACGACGAGCTCGGCCCGACCGGGCGCGACAGCGTCGAGCTGCTGCTCGCCGCGCACTCAGGCGCAGCCCCCCGACCGTTGTCGCGTGGCGCGTCGGGCGGTGAGCTCTCCCGGGTGATGCTCGCGCTCGAGGTCGTGCTCGCGGGAGCCGATCCCGTGCCCACCATGGTCTTCGACGAGGTCGACGCCGGTGTGGGTGGTCGAGCGGCGGTCGAGATCGGGCGGCGCCTGGCCCAGCTCGCCCGCAGCACCCAGGTTCTCGTCGTGACGCACCTCGCGCAAGTGGCGGCGTTCGCCGACGCGCACCTCATCGTGGTCAAGACCGACGACGGCAGCGTCACCGAATCGGGGGTGGTCCGCCTGGACGACGAGGGCCGCGTCGAGGAGCTGGCGCGGATGTTGTCGGGCCGGGGTTCGGGAACGGCGCGGGCCCACGCCGAGGAGCTGTTGCGTTCCTCTCGCGCAGAAGCCGTGCAGGACGATGCGTCGAGTGGGCGGTCCGGGACGGCCCAGCGTCCGCGCCCGGCGCGTGCCGCACGGGGTGGCACGCCCCGCGTGCGACGATCGAGCCCGGCCGCGCCTCAGGCGGGTGGGTGATCTCGTTGCGCACCAGCGCCGGGACGGTCCCGAGGTCGGGACGGATGTCGTGTCGGTGAGGAGTCCGAAGGTGATCAGGCGTCGGCGCGGACGTGGTGACGCCGGACGCTCCGAGCACGGCGGGGCCGCCGGCGTCGTCAGGGGTATCGCGCGCGTCGACCGCCGGACGAAGTCGTTGACCAAACGACTCACCTCCGGTGACGTGGCAGTCATCGACCACCTCGACCTCGACCGCGTCTCCGCCGAGGCGCTCGTGGCGTGTCGTCCCGCAGCCGTCGTCAACGCCTCCGCGAGCACCTCGGGTCGTTACCCGAACCTGGGCCCGGAGATCCTCGTCGCGGCGGGCATACCCGTCCTGGACGCCGTGGGCCCCGACGTCATGTCCGATCTCGCCGAGGGCACCCGGGTCGAGCTCAGCGACGACGAGTTGCGCTCGGAGGGCCGCGTGCTGGCCCGCGGTCGCCGGCTCACCGCGGAGCTGGTGGCCGTGGACATGGAGGCGGCCCGTGCCGGGCTGTCCCTGCAGCTGGAGGCCTTTGCCGCGAACACGATGGAGTACCTGCGTCGCGAGCGCGACCTGCTGTTGGACGGGGTGGGGGTGCCGGACATCCGCACCGAGCTCGACGGGCGCCACGCCCTGATCGTGGTGCGCGGGTATCACTACAAGGAAGACCTCGTGACGCTGCGGCCCTACGTCCGCGAGTACAAGCCCGTGCTCATCGGCGTCGACGGTGGGGCCGACGCAATCCTCGAGGCCGGCTGGAAACCGCACCTGATCGTCGGGGACATGGACTCCGTCTCCGACGCCGCCCTGCGCAGCGGGGCCGAGGTCGTCGTCCACGCCTACCGCGACGGCCGGGCCCCGGGCCTGGAACGTGTCCGGGCGCTGGGGATCGACGCCGTCGTCTTCCCCGCCACCGGGACGAGCGAGGACGTGGCGATGCTGTTGGCCGACGACAAAGGGGCCACGCTGATCGCGGCCGTCGGGACCCACGTGACCCTCGTGGAGTTCCTCGATAAGGGACGCTCAGGGATGGCCAGCACGTTCCTCACGCGACTGCGGGTCGGTGGGAAGCTCGTCGACGCGAAGGGGGTCTCGCGGTTGTACCGCTCCCGGGTCTCCGACGGGCAGGTGCTCGTGCTCGTGCTCGCGGGCATTCTGGCCCTCGCCGCGTCGCTGCTGGTCACCCCCACCGGTCAGGCGATCCTCGCCGTCACGGGGGCCCGTGTGGAGGACGCCTGGGCTCTCGTCACCGACGTGCTGCCGTGGAGCGGACCGTGAGGGCCGACCCAGGTTTGCACCGGGCGGCGCACCGTCTGCAGCGCAGGAACATTCCCCGAGAACAGGATCTGCAGTGATCGACTTCCGCTACCACGTCGTTTCGCTGGTCTCGGTGTTCATGGCCCTCGCCGTCGGCATCGTGCTGGGTGCCGGCCCCCTCAACGAAGGGATCTCCACGGGCATCACCGATCAGGTCAACCAGCTGACCAGTGAGAAGAACCAGTTGCGCACCCAACGGGATGCTGCGCTGGCCACGGTGAACGCCCAGGACTCCTGGGCCCAGGCCGTCGGCCCGGCCCTCGTCGCCCATCAGCTGGAGGGCCGTGCGGTGGTGGTGGTCGAACTCCCGGGGGCGAACTCCGGCCAGCTCGACTCCACCGTCGACCAGCTCCGGTCCGCGGGAGCCACTGTGTCGGCCCGGGTCACTCTGCAGCAGAAGTGGATCGCCGCCGATCGGGCCACGTTCCGCGGCCAGCTCGCGACTCAGCTCTCCGGGGAACTCAGCGACACCCCCGCCGGCGACAGCGGGACCGAGGTGCTGTTGGCCGCCGAGCTCGCCCGCGCTGTCGTCACGACCGAACCGACGCAGATCGGACAGCCGGACACCCAGGCCGCGACGATCATCTCCGCCCTGAGTGACGGTGGGCTCGTCAAGGTCGATGGTGACATCGCCCAGCGGGGGACCCTTGCCGTCGTCGTGGGGGGAGCCCCCGACGCGGAGCAGACCGACGACCAGACCGACGACCAGGCATCGCAGGCGGCCGCCGCGTGGGTAGCGCTGGCCACCCAGCTCGACCGGGCGTCGGCGGGGGCGGTGCTCGCGGGTCCCACGGGGTCCGCGCAGGACGGTGGTGCCGTCGCCGCGGTGCGGGCCGACTCGGACGCACCCCACGCCGTCAGCACCGTCGACGACCTCGATCTCGCGATGGGGCAGATCAACGTCGTCCTGGCTCTGCGGCAGCAGTTGTCCGGGAACGCAGGCCAGTACGGCACCGCCGGATCGGCCACCGCCGTCGTCCCACCGTCGCCGGTTGCCGCGTCGTGAGGCCGCATCGTGAGGCTGCGTCGGGGGGGCCGGGTCGTGAGGGCCGGGTCGTGACCGTCTCGGCAGGGGCCCGGATGTCCGCCGGTGTCGCCGCGCTGGTGCGAACCGTGGCCGCGGGGTCGGCCGCGCTGTCCGCGGGCCGGTGGTTGGGCGCCACCCTGGTCGAGCACGCACCGGGTGGCAGCTCGCGGTGGGCGCGGCGCAACCACCGGGGTCACGAGGTCACCTTGCTCGAAGGGCCGTCGGTGGCGCTCGCGGCCGCAGTGGGGACGCTCACCTCGTCGTCCCCGTGGCGCGCGGCGGCCCTCACAGCGGTCCTCGGCTCCGCCGCTTTCGGCGCGCTCGACGACCTGGGCGAGGCGGACGCCGACCGGGCAGCCGGTGCCCGCGGGTTGCGCGGTCACCTCCACGCGCTTCGGCGCGGGCGGTTGACCACGGGGGCCTGGAAGGTCCTGGGGATCGGCGCCACGGGTCTGGCGGCCGCCGCGGTCAGCTCTGCGAGAGCTCCTCGGCACGCGGTCGGGTTTCTCGATGTCCTCCTCGGAGGGGCACTCGTGGCGGGAAGTGCCAACCTGGTCAACCTCTTCGACCTGCGACCGGGGCGGGCGCTGAAGGTGAGCGCTGTGACCGCGCTCTCGCTCGGCGTCGGGTCTCCGGGTGGCAGCACTGGGGTCCTGCCCACCCGGCCGCTGGCCGGTGCGGTGCTGGGAACGGTGGTCGCGAGCCTGCCCGAGGACCTGGCGGGGCGCAGCATGCTCGGTGACACGGGTGCCAACGCCCTGGGTGCGTTGCTCGGGGTGGCTGCGCTGGCCCGGTGGCGCCGGCCCGGCCGGGCCGCGGCCCTCGCCGTGGTTCTCGGACTCACCCTCGCCTCCGAGCGGATCAGTTTCAGCCGG
>JBPBQU010000067.1:0-4681 GCA_050955085.1 Janthinobacterium lividum
GCGGACGGTGCGCAGTCCCGAGACCGTCTTCAACGTCGTGGTCTTACCCGCGCCATTGGCTCCGATGAGGGTCACGATCCCGCCCTGCGGCACCTTGAACGAGACGTCGCGAATGGCCTCGATGCGACCGTAGTTAACGCTCAACCCCTCGACGACGAGCTGGTCCTCCCCCAGTGTTCGCTCACTCACAGGTCTCCCCCCGTCCCCTTGGTGTCCCCATCGGTGTCCCCGTCGGTGTCAACGCCCAGGTAGGCGGCGATGACGGCCGGGTCGTTGCGGATCTCCTCGGGGAGACCTTCGGCGATCTTCTTGCCGAACTCCAGGACAATGATCCGGTCTGTAACGCCCATCACGAGGCGCATGTCGTGTTCGATGAGCAGCACTGTGTTGCCTCGGTCGCGGACCGTGCGGATGAGGTCCATGAGGCGCTGCTTCTCGACCGGGTTGAAACCCGCCGCCGGTTCGTCCAGGCACAACAGCTTGGGCCTCGTGGCCAGCGCTCGAGCGATCTCGAGGCGCCGCTGTTCACCGTAGGAGAGGTTGCGGGCAAGGTCGTCGGCGCGGTGGCCGAGTTCCATGAGCTCCAGCAACTCGTCCGCCGTCTGGTGGCCCTCCCGGGTCTCACGCCGGTGCCTGGGAAGGCGGAACAGTGAATTGATCACCCCTGAACGGTGGTGGCTGTCCGCCCCGACGAGGACGTTCTCCCGGGCCGTCATGTTGCTGAACAACCTGATGTTCTGGAAGGTCCGGGCGATGCCGAGCCGGTTGATCTGGTACCGCTTGCGCTTCCCCAGGGGTTCGCCGTCGAACACCACCCGACCCGACGTCGGTTGGTAGACGCCGGTGAGGGCGTTGAAACACGTGGTCTTGCCGGCCCCGTTGGGTCCGATGAGACCGAGGATCTCGCCCTTGCGGATCTCGAAGGACACGTCGTTGACGGCGACGACCCCACCGAAACGCAACGTGACGTTCTCCATCTGCAACAACGGTGCTCCGAACTCACGCGGGGTCGTCTGCTGCCCGGGTGTACCGGTCGTGTCAGGCACGCGCACCATCCTCGGTTCCTTCGAGCTGCTGTTGTTGCTGGTTCGCTCGTTGTGCGCGACGGGCCCGCCGCGGCGGCAGCAGACCCTGCGGGCGGAAGTTCGCGAGCAGCAGCAGCAGCAGCCCGAACACCACGACCCGGAACTCCGCGAACTCGCGGAAGCGCTCAGGCAGGTAGGCGACGACCGCCGCCCCGATGAGCGCACCCCACCGGTTGCCCTGACCTCCGATGACGACCGCGGCCAGGAACAACATGGACAGGTTGATGATGAACGTGTCCGGGTTGATCGACCCTGTTCGCGAGGCGTAGAGAGCCCCGGAGAGGCCGCCGATGAACGCCCCCAAGGCGAACGCGAGCAGCTTGTAGCGGAACGTCGGCACCCCGTTGAGCTCGGCGGCCTCCTCGTCCTCGCGGGTGGCTTCCCACGCGCGTCCGACCCGGGAGGACTGCAATAGGATGTCCGCGATCAGGATGACGATGATGACGCTGAGCGCGAGCCAGTAATACGGAATGCCGTCGATGAGTCCGAACTTCATGAACGTCGACTGGTTCCCCAGATCGACCGTGGCGGTCAATCCGTTCCACACGACGTGCGGGAGGCTGAACAATTCCAGGCTGGGCGGGCGCTGGATGTCGGTGATGCCTCGAGCCTGGTTCAGCCATTCAGTGTTCAGCGCGACGAGGCGGATGATCTCGCCGAACCCCAAGGTCACGATGGCCAGGTAGTCACCGCGAACGCGCAGCGTCGGTGCCCCCAGCAACAACCCCGAGGCCGTGGAGATGCACACCGCCAGGACGATGAGCACGATGAACGGCAATTTGCCGTGCAACGTCCCGGCGACTCCGACAGTGTAGGCACCGATGGCATAGAACCCGACGTAACCGAGGTCCAGCAGACCCGCGTACCCGAGGACGATATTCAACCCTAGAGCGACAATTCCGTAGGAGGCAACCGTGAACATGACGGAGCCGAAGTCGGAGTCGGGTGTGGACAGGATCGGCGGGTTGAGCAACGGCAGCGCGTAGAACAGCAGCGCGACGACAACCCAGACGAGGATCTTGACCGGTTTCGGCAGCGCGGCCCAGCGGCCGCCACCACCCCCGCGATTGACGGGGCGGGACTTCTTGATCGCAGTAGTGCTCATGCGCGTGCCTTCCCGAGGGATTCACCGAGGATGCCGGTGGGACGGAACAACAGCACCACGACGAGCAGGAGGAAGGAGACGACGTCCTTCCACGACGAGCCGAATAGCTGTGATCCATAGTTTTCGGCAAGACCGAGAACGACGCCGCCGAGCAGGGCACCGCGGATGTTGCCGATGCCACCCAACACGGCCGCCGTGAACGCCTTGATGCCGAGGATGAACCCGACGTTGTAACGGGTGACCCCGATGTGAATGACGTACAGCAGTGCGGCAGCGCCGGCCATGAGCCCACCGAGGAAGAACGTCAGCTGCACGACCCGCTTCTGGTTCACGCCCATGAGGGCTGCAGCCTCGGGATCCTGGGACACAGCGCGGACACCGCGGCCCAGGCGGGACCGGCGGACGAACTGGTCCAGCGCGATCATCATGACGAGTGCTGCCACGAGCACGATGATCTGGTTCGAACGGACATTGAACCCGCCGATGTGGAACAAGGTCTCGTTGGTGAGCGGATTGACGAACCCGGTGTTCTCACGTGCCGAGGCGACGTACTTCGACAGTGGGCCGTCGAGCCCGACCCAACCGGTGATCTTGTCACGCAACCCCATGATCTCGGAGAGCATGAAAGACGCGCCGATGGCGGAGATGAGAGCGACCAACGGTGGGGACTTCTTCTCCCGCAGTCGCCGGTAGGCGACGCGCTCGACGAGCAGAGCCACTCCGCCGCTGACGAGCATCGCCGCAATGAGTGCGAGCACCAGGAACCCGATGGCCGGGCCGGTGCTCATGCCTTCGTGCGAGCCCAGCAGCGTCATGACCCAGACGGCCGCGAAGCTTCCCCACATGAAAACTTCGGAGTGGGCGAAATTGATGAGGCGCAGAACACCGTAGACGAGGGTGTAGCCGAGCGCGAAGAGGCCGTAGATGGCACCCGCGACGAGACCGGTGAAGGTCAGGTTGAGGAACGTATTCAGGGGGGACCACCCGGAGTCAGGGGTTGGCGGGGGAACGTGACCGGCGCTCTCGCAACCGGATCCTTGGACTGGACGAGCAACGGCCCCACCCGCACGGGCGCGGATGGGGCCGTCGATGGGGTCAGGAGGCCTTGATCTCCTGGTCGGCGGTGATTTCACCGTTCTGGACCTTGTAGGCCCACACGGTGACCGCACTGGGCTCACCCTTGCTGTCGAACTTCAGGTGTTTGGTGACACCGTCGGCATCGTAACCAGCTACGTAGGTCAGCAGGTCCGCACGTGTGGTCTTTCCGGCGGCGATCCCCTTGAGCAGGACGGTGGCTGCGTCGTAACCCTCGGCCGAATAGGTGGCCGGCGCGGTGCCGTACGCCTTGGTGTAGTCGGCCACGAAGGTCCCACCTGCCTGGTCCGGCGGTAGGCACGGGCAGGTGATGATCGTGCCCTCGGCGTTGGTGGCACCGGCCGTAGTCACGAGCCCGTCGTCCTTCGCACCGTCGTCGGTGACGAACTGCGTCGTCAAGCCGGCCTCACGCATCTGCTTGAGCAGCAGCCCCGCCTCGGAGTAATAACCACCGTAGAAGACCGCGTCGGCGCCGCTGGCCTGGATGTCGGAGACGACGGCCGAGAAGTCGGTCTGCCCGGTCTGGACCGTGTTGTCCTTCACGTCCTTGGCGGCAAGGTTCTTGCGGACGATGTCCGCGAGACCCTTGCCGTACTCGGAGGCGTCGTCGACGACGTACACCTTCTGGGCGTTCATGGTGGTGGTGATGTAGTTCGCGGCGGCCGGGCCCTGCGAGGCGTCGTTCCCGAGCACGCGGAAGAAGGTCTTCCAGCCGTTCTCCGCCAACCCCGGGTTGGTGGCCGATGGGGAGATCCCGACCAGACCGGCCTCGTTGAACAGGGGGTCCGCGACCTTGGACTCCCCCGAGAATGCCGGCCCGACGATGCCGAGGACCTTGGTGTCCTGCACGGCCTTCGTCGCGAGCCCGCTCGCCTGAGCCTGGTCGCCCTGGGAGTCGTAATCGGTGATCTTGATCTGGCACGCACCGGACTCGGCGTTGTGCTCGTCGACAGCCAGCTTGACGCCGTTGTGGATGTTCGTGCCGAGGTTGGCGTTGGCGCCGGTGAGGGCACCGAAGTAACCGATGCTGGCCCCGTCCGGACAGCTGCTGGACCCGGAAGTCGACGACGTGGCGTCGGTGCTACCACCCGTGGTGCCGCCGCAGGCGGTGAGCAGCAAGGCAGCAGCTGCGACGGGCGTCGCCAGCTTGACGATGGAGCGCAAGGGCTTGTCCTCCTGAGCCGTGGGCGCGGACAGCCCTCTCCGGCCTGTCCACGGGCACCACCGGAAAGCGGTGGAGCCGTCGTGAACAGTAAGGGAGGACTGGGCACCACGGGTGGATCCCGTGCCCGAGTTCACCGGTCTGTTACACAAATCGGGCAAGGAGCTCTGCGGACACTGCACAGAACGAACGTTCTGCGACCGATTCGTCACCGAAACGGAAACACCCCGACAC
>JBPBQU010000068.1:0-4673 GCA_050955085.1 Janthinobacterium lividum
TTGGTGTTGCCCGGTCGGGCTCGGTTGGTGTTGCCCGGTCGGGCTCGGTTGGTGTTGCCCGGTCGGGCTCGGTTGGTGTTGCCCGGTCGGGCTCGGTTGGTGTTGCCCGGTCAGGCTCTGCTGTGTGGTGTTGCCCGGTCGGGCTCGGTTGGTGTTGCTGCCGGGTCAGGCGCTCGCGCGCTGCTGGTGGCCGTTGGCGTCGCTTCCCAGGACGAGCGGCGCACCGCGATCGGCGAGGTAGGCCATCGTGTCGGGCAACGCGAGATCGTGGGCGGCGGCGAGGACGATCAGACTGTGCAGCTCGCCGAGATGCGCCTCGGCCAGGTCGTCGTCTCCGGCGGCCGCTGCGGAGTCGATGGTGGAGCGCGTCTGCTGGACGCGTTCGGACAGCTCGGCCACGAACGTGGGAGCGGTACGGACGGGTTCGGCGGTACGGGGTTCCTGCACGGCAAGGCACCTCCTGCGAACTAGAGCGCCCGGCAGCTCACCCACCCACGGGGGGTTTCGGGTCGAGCAGCCGATCGGTTGGGACGCCCGAACACTACGGCTCCAGCGGCCGACGTCCAACTTCCCGGGTGTCGCCCTGTGGACGCCGGAAAGCGTTGCGTGACGGGGGATGCGCGGGCAGGTGAACACCAGGTGGAACGGGCTCGGCGGTCGTGGTGCGGACCACCCTCGGGGGTTGCCCAAAGGGTGCCCGGGGGTGTGGGAACGAGGCGTCCGGCGGTACGGGAACGACGCTCGTGACCCGCCCCGGTTCGTCCTGCGCGCCGGGGTAGGTCATGATGCGTGCTCGCCGCGCCGCTCGAGTCCTGCTCGGGCGGTGTGCCCGATCGCTCCCCCTGGCGGACGCGTTCGGGCATGGAACGCGTGGGGCCTGTGTTGAGGTCCCCGCACCACCACGGTGGGTTCGACGGTTGGGGGGCCAACCGTCGCGAGGACGAGATGCATTCAGGAGTGTGAGACAAGGTCATGGCGACCGACTACGACGCACCGCGCAAGAACGACGACGAGCTGAACGAGGACTCCATCGAGGAGCTCAAGGCCCGTCGCACCGACAAGAGCTCGGGCGCTGTCGACGAGGACGAGACGGAGGCGGCGGAGGGTTTCGAGCTCCCCGGTGCCGATCTCTCCAACGAGGAGCTGTCGGTGCGGGTTCTCCCGCGCCAGCAGGATGAGTTCACGTGTACCAACTGTTTCCTGGTCGTTCACCGCAGCCAACTGCAGGAGACCAAGGACGGGCGCTTCATCTGCAACGACTGCGCAGCGTGATCCTCAGCGAGGCGATCGGGCACCAGGACGTGGTGCCCGATCAGAGCCTGTCGCGACGGGTGGCGGGTTATTCGGCCCGAGTGGGCGTGACCTGAGGGTCAGTGCCCGCGTGGGCCGAAAGCTGCGGCGAGCCGTTGCGGGCGGCGGGTCGAGACGATCCAGTAGGGCGCCGGGTCGGCCGGGTCGTCCAGGTGGATCCGTACCGCCGTGGGGATCCAGGAACGCACCGCGAGGTGGGCCCGGGCGTCGAGTCCGGGCCCCAGCGCGGCCCGGCGCTCGTTGCGGGAGATGACGTCGACGCCTGAGACGACGGCCAACGGCAGGTGCGCTCGTCCGACCCGGAAGTCCTTCGCCGTGATCTGGGTGGACCACGACAGGCTCAACAGCACACCGATCGTGATGACCAGTCCGATGCCGGCGCCGACCCAGGCACCCGTGGGACCCCAGATCGGCAAGGCGATGATGGCCCCGCCCGCGACGGCCGGGGACCAGGACAACCAGCTCGTCAGTGCCGGCCACCAACGTTCCCGTCCGTCCCAGGTTGCGTCCTGCGTGGCCACGCTCGCTCCCGCTTCCTGCTGCACGCGGTCAGCGTCTCATGCAGGCTCGCCGGTTCATGTCCTCGCCGATGCAGGTCACCACCGGTCCAGGTCAGCGCAGGTCCAGGTCACCGCACGTTCAGCCACCCCACGCTCCGGTCACGCAGAGCGGCGGTAGGGTCGAACACCGTGACGCAGCCGCCCACGACAGCCGCGACGACGGGCCTCGCCACCCTCGTGCTGCAGACCGTCCTCACCGAGCCGCCGGCGCTGCCGACCTACGCCCATCCCGGTGATGCGGGGGCGGACCTCAGCACCCGCGTCGACGTCACGATCGGGCCCGGTGAGCGCGCGAATGTGCCGACCGGGGTCTCCATCGCACTGCCTGAGGGTTACGCCGCTTTCGTCGTCCCCCGTTCCGGGCTCGCGGCCAGGCGCGGGCTGACGACGCTCAATGCGCCGGGCACCGTGGATGCGGGTTATCGCGGTGAGATCCGGGTGACGTTGCACAACACGGACCTGCGCGACGCGGTCGAGCTCCGTGCGGGTGATCGGATCGCCCAGCTCGTCGTGCAGCGCGTCGAGCGGGTGGAGTTCCAGCTCGTGACAGCCCTGCCCGACTCCGTGCGCGGCGTCGAGGGGCACGGGTCCACCGGCGGTACGCGCGCCCTGGTCACTCCCCTCGGTGCCCCCGGTGATGTCTCTACCGGCGATGTCCCCCCCGGCGGGGTCTCGCCCACCAACAACCGCACTCCCAGCAGCACTCTCTCGAAGGAGCGACCGTGAGCCTCTTCCGCCGCCGCAAGGTCGCCGACACGTCCCTCGCGGACGGTGTGAGCCCTGCGGCCGAGACCGTCACCGCCGTCGTCGCAGGTGCCGAACAGGCCACGGCGGCGCACGGTGTCGTGGCCGACCCCGAGGCCGAGGCGGTCGCCGCAGCGCGATCCGCGACGGTGGTGTCCTCACCACCCGCGGTCGGCCTCTCCTCCGTCGCCTACGACCGGTCGAACGGGCCGTTCGATGCCGCCGAGATCGGTGATGACGACGAGCGACTCGCGCTCGGCGGCCTACGACTGGCGGGCCGCGAGGGGATGGAGCTGCGTTTCGAGGTCGAGGAGGGCAGCCAACGGGTCATCGCGGTCACCGTCGGGCTGAACGGGTCGACGGTGCAGTTGCAGGTGTTCGCCGCCCCGCGCAGTAGCGGGGTGTGGGACGAGATCCGTCACGAGATCGCCGCAGCCGTCGCCGGGCAGGGTGGGTCTGCGGAGGAACGTGTGGGCCCCCTCGGGGCGGAACTGCTGTGCCGGTTGCCGGTACGCACCGAGGACGGTCGCACGGCTCACCAGCCGACGCGTTTCGCCGGAGTCGATGGCCCACGCTGGTTCCTGCGCGCTGTCTTCGCCGGTCCGGCGGCGCTCGAGGTGGCCGCCGCCGCCGAGCTCGAGGACGTGGTGCGAGACGTGGTCGTGGTTCGCGGGGGCGAAGCCATGGCGCCGCGTGAGCTCATCGCGCTGGCACTGCCCCCCTCGCCGGAGGAGACGGCCGCGGCGGCGCAGGCCGCTGAGGCCGGGGAGAACGCAACACATTCCGGTGATGACCTCAAGCCCTTCGAGCGCGGACCCGAGATCACCGAGGTGCGCTGAGCACGCTGCGCGCAACGGGTGGTGTCTGGCGTTTCCCAGGGTGGAAGGGTTCTAGGGTGGTCTCGTGACGAAGTCCTCAGTGGTGAGCACGCCGTTGTGGCGCCGTGCCCTCGCGCGGTTGTCTGCCTCGGAGTCCGACCTCGCAGCCGAGGAGGCCCAGGAGGAGGCAGTCCGTCACGGCGGAACCCCCTGCGGCATGATCCCCCTGCGCACCAAGGCGTGTGTGTGCGGCACGCTGCGCTCCGTGACGCTGCGCCCACGCGGTGGTGTTCCTGCCCTCGAGGCGGAACTTTTCGACGGTTCCGGCTCGGTCTCGCTCGTCTGGCTGGGCCGACGCAAGATCGCGGGTGTGGAGCCCGGTCGCCGGATCAAGGTCACCGGACTGGTTGCTGACGACGGCGGCCAGCGCGTGATCTTCAATCCCGGTTACGAACTGCTGTGTCCCGAGAGCGCGTGAACCCACCCCTGACGGTCGAGGAGGTCGTTCGGCAGCGGCTGTCGGCTGCGCTGGGTGGTTGGCGCGGCCTGTTGGATTCAGCGGCTCCAGCACTGGCGTTCCTCCTCGCCTGGCTCATCACTGCCGACGTCGCGACGTCGGTGGGGGCATCGATCGCGGTGCTGTTGGTCACGCTGGTGGCGCGCATCGCCCGGCGGGAGACCATCCAACACGCGTTGGGTGGAATCCTCACGACCGCCGTGGCGGCGTTCGTGGCCTCCCGCACGGGTCGTGCGGAGGACGTCTTCCTGCCGGGGATCCTGCTCAATGCGGGCCTTGCCGTCGTGTTCGCCCTGTCCATGCTGACCCGTTGGCCCGTGGTCGGGTTCATCGTCGGGGCGGTCACCGAAGAACCCACCGAGTGGCGCCGTGACCGCGGCGTGGTGGCTCTGTGTCAGAAGCTGACCGGGTTGTTGCTGGCCGGTTACCTCATCAGAGTGGCCGTACAACTACCTCTCTTCCTCACGCACAACACCACTGCGCTCGCAATCACCAAGCTGGTGCTGGGTTGGCCGCTTCTCGTCGTCGGGATCGCCGTCGCGAGCGGGCTGCTGCTCAAGGGCCGCACGCCGCTCGCCCCGGCCCCCGAGGTCGCCGACACGCCCTAGCTCTTGGTCGTCTGTCATCTGTCGTCTGTCGTCTGTCGTTCGATCATCGGGCATCCGGTGATGCAGGCGTCGCCGCCTCGATCCTGTGGTGACCGTCAGGCAGGAGGCGCGTGCG
>JBPBQU010000069.1:0-4661 GCA_050955085.1 Janthinobacterium lividum
CGAAGCCTCCGCCGCGGACATTCCCACGACTCTCGTCCTGGCCACGACCCTCGGACCCGCGCAGATCGACCCGGTGCTCGCCTCGTGGGCACCCCTGATGTCCTTGCTGGACGGCGTCGACCTCGTGGTGGTGCGAGCCGCTCCGGGCAGCGATCGCGACGAGACCCGACTGAGCGCAGCCCACGCGGCATCGGCGGCCACGACGGACCCGGCGTCCACGGTGCTGCTGGTCACCGTGCCGCAGATCGCCGTCGGGGCGGAGTGGATCATCGAGCACGCCCGGCACCACACGGCGGGAGCCGAGGCCAGCACCGGCCCCGTACGCGGCAGCGCGAGCGAGCACCCGACGGAGTCCAACGTCGCCGTCCGGATGGAGGCGCTGCAGCGCAATGGCCTGCATCCGACCCGCCCGGACGACGGGATCACACCCTGGACCCTCGTCCACGCCGTGACCCCGATCGTGGCCACCCTGCGGGTCACCCTGCGGGCGCTGCCCTAGGGTCTTCCGCCAGGATGGCGGCGAGGTCGGGGCGAACCCCGACGTCGACGACATCATCGGGTCCGGCAAGGGCCCACCACCCGTTCAGCCGGTCTGGACGACGGCTCCGGTCAGACCCTCCGCCCGCGCCCACGCGAGGGCGCGACCCGCGGGCAGCGCAGGTGCGAACAGGAAACCCTGGAACTGGTCACACCCCATGGCGGACAACATGTTGGCGGCGGCCACCGTCTCGACCCCCTCGGCGACGACGGTCAGACCGAGACGGTGGGCGAGGTCGATGACGGAGGAGACGATGACCTCGTCCTCCGGGTGGGTGACGAGGGCGGTGACGAACTGCCGGTCGATCTTCAGTTCGTGCACGGTGAGGCCTCGCAGATGGACCAGGCTGGTTGACCCGGCTCCGAAGTCGTCGACAGCGACGCGAACACCGCGCTCACGCAGCCGCTGGATCGTGCGCCGGGCTCCCTCGGGGTCGTCGGCGATCGCCGTCTCGGTGATCTCCAGGACGAGATCCTCCGCGGGCCAGCGGGCCAGCGCCAGCGCTTCCTCCACGATTCCGAGCAGACCCTCGTCGAGCGACGCGGCGGAGACGTTGACGGCCATGGAGGTGCACATACCCGCCGACCGCCAGGCCGACGCCTGCTTGACGGCGGTGAGCATGACCCAGCGGGTCAACGGATGGATGAGATGGGTGCGTTCGACGTAGGGCAGGAAGTCGGCGGGCAGCAGGTAACCGCGCTGCGGATGTTCCCAGCGCAGGAGCGCCTCGAAACCCAGCAACCGGGAACCGTCACCGGACACCTTGGGTTGGTAGTGCAGCACGACCTGCTCCACGTCCATGGCGTGACGCAGTTGCCCCAGGAGTTCCAACCCACCTGCCGCATGGGGGTCGGTCGCAGCGTCGTAACGCAACACCCCGACCCGGGCACGCTTCGCGGCGTACATGGCGATGTCGGCGTGCTGCAGCAACTCTTGGAGGGAGCATCCGTCCACCCCGGAGATGGCGATGCCGATGCTGCCGTGCAGGTCGATCGGGATCACCCCCACCGAGAACTCACCGACGGCGAGCGCCGCGAGGATTCGCTTGGCGACGATCTCCACCTCCGCGGCGTCGATCGGGTCAGGCACGATCACCGCGAACTCGTCGCCGCCGAGACGCGTGACGGCACCGCGCTCACCGACCATGGCCGCCAGGGCGTTCGCCACCTGGACCAGCACCTCGTCACCGGCCGCGTGCCCGAGGGTGTCGTTGACGTCCTTGAACCCGTCGAGATCGAGCAGGAGCAAACCTGCACCACGCTCGTCGGCCAGCAGTGGTTCGATGATCTCGGCGAATGCGCGGCGGTTACCCAGTCCGGTGAGCGGGTCGGTCCTGACCGCTCGCGCCTGGTCCCGGTCACGTCGACGCACGAAGACGGCCAGGGTCGCAGCGGCCGTGCACGTCACCAGGACGACGGTCGTCCAGGCGATCCAGGCGGCATCCACAGGAATCCATCGGCACGTCCGGGGGCGAACGTGAATCGTCCGGGCGGCTGATCGCCGGACCCCCCTACGAACAACCGCGTCAGCCCTGCGGTGGAACGCTCCACCGGACCAGCACCGGACGACCGTGCTCGCGACCCAGCTGACCCCAGGTGCCGGCCTCCAGGGTGAACAAGGCCCCGGCCGTGGGCGAGAGACCCAGCCAGGTGGCGAGCAGGATGCGCAGAAAGTGCCCGTGCGCGACGAGCACGACGTCGCCCTCCCCGGTGTCGGCGGCGTTCGCACGATCCAGGACGGCGCGGGCGCGCGCGGAGACCTGGAACACGGTCTCACCCGGGGTCGCCCCGGGGACGACACCGTCGTGCCACACCGACCACTGGTACCCGAGTTCCGTCGAGACGTCGGAGGTGGTGCGACCCTCGTACCCGCCGTAGTCCCATTCCACGAGGTTGTCGTCCAGCACCACACTCACGCGGTCGGAGGTGAGCCCGGCCAGCTCGGCGGTGCGGCGGGCCCGCTGACGGGGGCTGGTCAGCACCAGTGCGAGCTCGCGTCGGGCGAACACCGAGGCGAGTCCACGGGCCTGGACCTCGCCTTCGGCGGTCAACGGGATGTCGGTGGTACCGGTGTGTTGACCGGACATGCTCCAGAGGGTCTGTCCGTGCCGGACGACGAGGATGGACACGACATTCGAGACTACGCCCCCCTGAGGCGGTGACCGCGGGCCACCACCGTTGGGGACGGCCATTGAGGCGGGCCGACGTCGTCGGCCCGGTGGATACGCCGGTCGGACCGAGGATCGCGCCGGTGTGAGTGCCTATCCCCCGGTGGGCGACCGCGGATGATGTGATGACCCGGTGGATCCCTTCTCGGACGTCCTGAGCGCCAACGCCGCCTACAGCCGCACCTTCGTCGACGACGGCAGGCCCGGTGTCGCGCACAAGGGCCTCGCCGTCCTCACGTGCATGGACTCGCGGATCTCTCCCCTGGACATGCTGGGGTTGGAGAAGGGCGATGCGAAGATCCTGCGCAACGCCGGGGCCCGGGTCACCGACGACGTACTGCGCACCCTGGTCCTGGCCCACTACCTGCTCGGGGTCGAGCGCGTCCTCGTGCTCGCGCACACCGACTGCGGCATGACCAAGAACACCGACGAGGACGTGCACGCCAGAGTCCACGCCCAGGGGGTGGACTCGCGCAGCATCGACTTCCGCACCATCGGGAACCAACGCACGGCCCTCGTCCACGACGTGCAGAAGATCCGCTCCTGGCCGTTCCTGCCCTCCGCCATGCCCGTCGCCGGCGGGGTCTACGACGTGCGCACCGGAACCGTCTCGATGCTCGTCGGCGCCGGTGACCCCGCCGAGATGCCCGCGGACGAACGTCGGGACGCGCGGGGCTGAACCCCGCGCGGCCCGGGTCCGGCTCAGCCCTGCGCGGCCTTGGACAGGTGGTCCCACTCGCGCCAGGTGGCGAGGCGGGTCTCGTAGTCGGCCGTGGCGATGCCCAACGGAGCCGCACCGAAGAACACCCGCAGCGGCGGGTTCGGGGAGTCGACGAGTTCCAGGACGGGGCCGCGGGTGGCGACCGGGTCACCGGGGCTCGCGGTGCGCGTCGCGCGCTGCTCGGCCGCCTTCGCCCGGAACTCCTCGTAGGCGGGCAGACCGGTGGCGTGCTTGGCCGACGACCCACCCCAGTCGGTGGAGAACCCACCGGGTTCGATGAGGGTCACCTTGATGCCGAAGTCGGCGACCTCGGCCGCCAGGGACTGGCTGAAACCTTCCAGCGCCCACTTGGAGGCGTTGTAGATCCCGACGTTCGGGAACGCCGAGATCCCACCGATCGAGGACACCTGCAGGATGTGCCCGCTGCGCTGCTCGCGCATGGCGGGCAGCACGGCCTGGGTGACCCACAGCGCGCCGAAGACGTTGGTCTCGATCTGGGCGCGGGCCTCCTCCTCGCTGATCTCCTCGATCATGCCGAACTGCCCGTAACCGGCGTTGTTGACGGCAACGTCGATGCGCCCGAAACGGTGCAGGGTCTGCGCCACCGCGGCGTCGACGGCAGCGCGGTCGGTGACGTCGAGGGCGATCGCCAGGATCGAGTCGCCGTGGGCGGCGACGAGGTCGTCGAGGCTGGCGGTGTCCCGGGCGGTGGCCGCCACGGTGTCACCGCGCTCGAGGGCGGCGAGGGCCCACTCCCGACCGAAACCGCGAGAGGTTCCGGTGATGAACCAGGTCTTGCTCATGACAGCGTTCTCCTCAGAGAGTGGTTCGCACCCGTGACTGCTCCACCGCGCGCTTCTCCCGCACGGCGTGGATCGGGTGTGCGAGCAGCATGCGCTCGCGCCCTCGGCGCCGCGAGCCGGACGCCTTGCCGACGTGCGGGTGAGGGCGGGGCTGGTGGTGCCCGGTTGCGGCGTTGCGGCGTTGCGGCGATGCGGCGAATGCGGCGAATGCGGCGATGCGGCGTTGCGGCGAGAAACCGTCGTGACGGGTCAAACCCGGAAACGGGTGATCGCGAGCTGCAGGTCGTCACCCATCTTGGTGATGGCCGCGATGGCTTCCTGGGACTGCGCGATCCCGGTGGCGCTCGAGGCGCTGGCGCTGGTCACTGTGGTGATGTTCTCCGCGACGAGCCGGCTCCCCCGAGCGGCCTCGGTGACGCTGCGGGCCATCTC
>JBPBQU010000070.1:0-4631 GCA_050955085.1 Janthinobacterium lividum
TCGGCCACCAGCTCGGTGCGGACCTCGTACCCGAAGGTCGTGTTCACGAAGATCTCGACGTCGACCAGCGTGCCCGATTCGGTCTCCATGATGACGAACTGCGGGTCCTTGAGACCCTCCGGCGCCGGGGGGGTCGATCCGGGGGCGAGCACCCGGATCGCGACGATCTCCTCGCCGGTCAGGAACCGGACGACATCGACCTCGTGGACCACCGAGTCGAGCATGAGCATCTCCGAGGAGAAGTTCGGCGGCGTGGAGGCGTTGCGGTGCGCACAGTGCAGGAACAGCGACCTGCCGAACTCACCCGAGGCGATGAGCTCACGCAGCTGCACGTACTCGGCGTCGAAGCGCCGCATGAACCCGACCTGGACCAACTGACGCCCCAGTGCCGCCTCGGCCTCGACGATCGTGCGCGACGTCTCGGGCGAGGTGGTGAGGGGCTTCTCGCACAGGACGGGCTTGCCGGCCTCCAACGCGAGCAGCACGAGATCCTCGTGGGTGAAACCCGGGGTCGCGATGACCAGGGCGTCCACCTCGGGATCCGTGATCGCCGCCTTGGGGTCGTGGATGGCCCGGACACCGAACTGCGCCGCGACGGCCTCGGTGCGGGCCGCGTCGACGTCGCTGACCGCGACCAGGGTCGCTCCGGTGATGAGGCCCGCCAACCGGCGGGCGTGGTCCTGCCCCATCATCCCCACGCCGAGCACGGCCACCCGCAGCGGCGGACGGACGAACTCGTCGCCCCCCTGGCGGGCCGGGTGCTCGGTCTCGGTCAGCGTGCTCATCGTTGGTGCTTCACCCTTCGGAGGGACGAGAGGCCGCCAGGGAGACGGCCGGTTCGGGGGTGGTGCCGGGAGTACTCAGCTCGTGGCTGAGAGCCTCGAGCTCGGCCCCGCCGGCCATCTCGTTGGTGAGACGGTCCAGCGTGATGTCGGCGCGGGCGGAGTCCAGGGACACCAGACCGCGGTTGAGGATGACGAAGTGGTTCCCCACCAGGTAGGCGTGGTGGGGGTTGTGGGTGATGAAGATGACGCCCAGCCCCGCGTCGCGGGCCTTCGCCACATACTTCAGCACGACACCGGACTGCTTGACGCCCAACGCGGCCGTGGGCTCGTCGAGGATGAGCACCTTGGCCCCGAAATAGATGGCGCGGGCGATGGCGATGCACTGGCGCTGACCGCCGGAGAGCGCGCCGACGTTGCGGTCGAGGTCGGGCACCGAGATGCCCATCTTCGTCAGCTCTTCACCGGTGATCTGCTGCATGCGCTTGACGTCGAGACGGGCGAACGGCCCGAACCCCCTGGTGATCTCCTGGCCGAGGAAGAAATTGCGCCAGATCGACATCAGCGGCACCAGCGCCAGGTCCTGGTAGACCGTGGCGATGCCCCGGTCCAGGGAGTCACGCGGTGAGGTGAAGGAGACCTCCTCGCCGTTCACCGTCAGGATCCCCTCGGTGTGCGTATGCAGCCCCGCGATGATCTTGATGAGCGTGGACTTGCCGGCGCCGTTGTCACCGAGGACGCAGGTGATCTCCCCCTGGCGCACCGACAACGTCACGCCGCGCAGCGCGTTCACGTTGCCGTAGCGCTTGCCCACGTCGTCCAGCCGCAGGATCTCCTGGTTCGGTGTCTGGTTCCCGTCGCGCGACCCTGCCATCGTGCCCTCCACGCTCATCGCTTGGCCGCCTGGTTCTTGACGACCAGGTTCACGATCGTGGCGATGACGAGCATCGCCCCGAGGAACAACCTGTTCCAGTCCGCGTTCCACCCGGCGTAGACGATGCCGTTGGTGACGACGCCGTAGATCAGCGCGCCGATGGCCGCACCGATCGCCGACCCGTAGCCACCGGTCATCAGGCACCCACCGACGACAGCCGCGATGATGTAGTACAGCTCGTTGCCGATGCCCTGGCCCGACTGGACGTTGTTGTAGGCGAAGAGCGTGTGCATCCCGAGCAGCCAGGCGGTGAAACCCACGCCCATGAACAGCCCGATCTTGGTCGCCTTGACCCGCACCCCGACGGCGCGAGCGGCCGCGGGGTCACCGCCGGCGGCGAAGATCCAGTTCCCGACCCGGGTCCGCAGCAGGATCCACGTCGCCACGATCACCAGCACGATCCAGAACAGGATCGGGATGCGCACCCCCAGCGAACCGATCGGCAACGAGTAGTTGAAGAACGCGTTGGCCGAGGAGTACCCCTGGATGTCGGTGATGGTCGGCGAGGACACCCCACCCGAGAGGACCTTGGTGACCCCGAGGTTCAGACCGGTCAGCATGAAGAACGAGCCCAGCGTGATGATGAAGCTCGGCAACCCGGTACGGATCAGCAGCCACCCGTTGAAGAGCCCCACCGCGAGCGCCACCACGAGGGCGATGAGAACACCGACCCAGACGTTGAGGTGCAGCTGGTAGGACGCCGTCGACGCCGTCAGCGCCGTCGTGGTCACCGCGACACCGGCCGAGAGGTCGAACTCCCCACCGATCATCAGCAGCGCCACGCTGATGGCCATGATGCCGATGGTCGAGCTCGAGTAGAGCACCGTCAACAGGCTGGCCCCGGAGCGCAGCGTCGGGGCGACGGAGAGGAACAGGACGAACAGGGCGATCGCCCCGATCAGCGACCCGATCTCCGGACGGGAGAGCAGGACGGAGAGGAACGGACGTTTCTGGACGCGGTCGTCCGACGACGTGGCGGGGGTGCCCGCGTGCGTCGTGACGGCCGGTGTGCCGCCCGTCTGGGGGCTCTGGACGCTGTGGCTCACGAGGCGGCCTCCTGGGCTGCGGCGGGGCGAATCTTCATCGATCCGTTCCTCTCTTCCGGGGGGGCCACGGTGACCCACCCCTCCCGACGATTCCGGTCCGTCCGGATCCATCTGTCCGGTCGAATGGTAGGGACTGTTGGTGCCTGCGGCCTCAGCGGCAGGAGTCCAGGTACGCCCGGGTGCGGGTGGCGATCGGCAAGGGGACATCGAGGGCGACCGGATAGAGGTCCTGCTCCACGATGCAGAAGATGTCTCGACCGAGGCCTTCGAGCGCCGCGAGGATCGGCGCCATGGCCGGGATCCCCTGCGGCGGTTCGACCATCGCACCGAGCTTCACGGCCTCACCGAACGGCAGGTCCTGTTCCTTGACCCGCGCGACGATCGCCGGGTCCACCTGCTTGAGGTGGACGTAGGCGATGCGGTCGGGGTGGTCGGCGATGAGTTTGAGGTTGTCGCCCCCGGAGTAGGAGACGTGACCGGTGTCGAGGCAGAGCTTGACGACGTCGGGGTCGGTGAGGTCGAGGAACCGGTCGACCTCGTCGTGGGTGTCGATGTGGGTGTCGGCGTGGGAGTGGACGGCGACCTGCAGGCCGTAACCGTTCTTCACGTCGCGACCGAGGCGGTTCATCCCGCTCGCGAGGCGCGCCCAACCCTCGTCGTCGAGCGTGCGCGGTTCCATCTGCTCACCGGTCTTGTCGCTGCGCCACTGACCGGGGATGACGACGAGGTGCGTGCCACCCATCTCCTTGGTCAGCTTCGCCACCGCCTCGACCTGCGCCCACGCCTCGTCGTAGTGATCCGGACGGTGCAGCGCCGCGAAGATCGTCCCCGCGGAGACCTTCAGCCGTCGCTTGGCGAGCTCGTCGGCGAGTTCCGCCGGGTCGGTGGGCAGGTACCCGTAGGGGCCCAGTTCGATGTACTCATAACCCGCCCCGGCGACCTCGTCCAGGAAACGGGAGGCCGGGGTCTGCAACGGGTCGTCCGCGAACCACACACCCCACGAGTCCGGGGCGGAGCCGATGGTGAGCGAGCGGCTCATGAGGAGATCCTCCACGTCGTTGTGCGCCCGCACCTCGTGCGGACTCGGGAAACCTTCGCGCGAAGCGCGCAGACTGTCAAGCGATTGTCCAGACATACTTACCTCTCCCGGGGGTTCCCCGGTGCGGTGAGCACGTCAGGTCGGGTGGCCGAGACCCACGGCCGCCGCACTCCTGCAACGAGGGGTCACAGCAACGGGCGCTGGGTGGCCTTCTTGGCCTCGTAGGCCGCCCGCGCCGTCTGGGTGGACTCGAGGTGGGACACCTCCGAGACCGGCACGTCCCACCAACCGCCCCCGTCCGGCGCCTCGGAGTACAGATCGGTCTCGACGTGCACCAGGGTGGACGTCGTGGACGCCTTGGCGTCCTGCAGGGCCGCGACGAGTTCCTGACGGGTTCCCGCCCGCAGCACCCGCACCCCGAGGCTCTCGGCGTTCGCCGCGAGGTCCACCGGAAGCTTCTCGCCGTCCAGACGCCCGGACTCCGAACGCCGGCGATAGCGGGTGCCGAAACGCTGGGAACCGTGGGCTTCCGACAGCGCCCCGATGGAGGCGAAACCGTGGTTCTGCAGCAGTACCACGATGACCTTGACACCCTCCTGGACCGCCGTCACGAGTTCCGTGGGCATCATCAGGTAGGAACCGTCCCCGACCGTGATGAACACGTCCCGGTCCGGCGCCGCAAGCTTGACGCCGATGCCACCGGGTATCTCATAACCCATGCAGGAGTAGCCGTACTCGACGTGATACCCCTTCGGGTCCCGCGTGCGCCACATGGAGTGCAGGTCACCCGGCAACGACCCGGCGGCACACACGACGACGTCACGGGGCCC
>JBPBQU010000071.1:0-4502 GCA_050955085.1 Janthinobacterium lividum
GCAGGACCTCCTGGCCCTGATCGACACCCTCAGCCCCGGCGAACCGGTGTCCGCGATCGGTTCCTCGATGGGCACCGGCACGTTGCTGCACGCCGTCCTGGCGGCTCCGCAGCGTTTCGACCAGTTAGTGCTGGCCGCGCCACCCACCGCCTGGCAGACCCGCGCGGCCCAGGCCGATCTCTACCGCGCCGGGGCCACGGCCATCGCGGAGCACGGCCTGCAGGCCCTCGCCGCGGCTGCCGCCTCGGCCCCCGTCCCGCCCGTGTTCGCCGGTCTGCGGGACTTCCCACCCGCACCCGACGTCGCGGCCGAGCTGCTGCCGTCGATCATGCGTGGGGCGGCCGACAGCGACCTCCCCGCGCCGGAGCGGTTGCGGGGCATCGACCAACCGGTCCTGGTGCTGGCCTGGGAGGGTGACCCCGGGCACCCCGTCTCCACCGCCGAAGAACTGGCGGGGCTCATTCCCGGGGCTCGACTGGTGATCGCGCGGACACCCGAGGAGCTGGCCGGGTGGGGAGCGGCCGCCGCCGCCTTCCTCGCCAGACCGCGAGGCTGAAACCGTTTCGGCTCCGCACCCGTCATCCCCCACCGGACCCGGTGCGCGCACCCGCGCTCACCGGGTTTCGCGTGGCGGGCAACCTCGATGTCGCCCGCGTCGTCTACTGGAGGGCGATGGGAGGAGGTGCGGTGCAGGAATCGTTCGAGGAGTTCGTGCGGTACAGCGGTGACAGGTTGCTGCGCATGGCGCTCCTCCTGACCGGGGACCGGAACACCGCCGAGGACCTCGTGCAGGACGTGCTGGAGCGGATGTACGTCAACTGGCGTCGCGTCGAGGACCCGCAGGCGTACGCGCGCACGGCGATGACCCGCAAGGTCACCGACCGCTGGCGGCTGCGGGGTCGACGACCGAAAGAGGTCGAACTGGCGCAGTGGCACGCGCCGACCGTCGCGGACGGGGCGGCTGCGCGCGCGGAACGCAGCGGGGTCGTGGCGGCGCTCGGCCGGTTGCCACCCCGCCAGCGCGCGGTGATCGTCCTGCGGTACTTCGAGGACTGGTCGGAGGAACAGATCGCCGACCACCTCGACTGCTCGCGGGGGACGGTCAAGAGCCAGGCCTCCAAGGGATTGGCGACCTTGCGCAAACACCTGGCCGAACCGGCCGACGTCGAGGAGCAGGAGGTGAGGGCCGGGTGATCCCGTGGGAGGACCAGCTGCGTCGTGAGCTGGACGAGGCGGTGCGCGACGTCCACTCGTCGCCGACGCTGCCCGCAGCCGTGGTGGCCGGGGGGAGGCGGCGGTTGCGTCGCCGTCGCGCCGTCATCGCGCTGCCCGCGGCGGTTCTCGTGCTGGGTGGCGGGGCCGCGGTGGGTTCCCGGCTCTCCGAGGCCCCGGTTCGCATCGAGGCGGCGACGGTTTCCGAGCCGGCTGCGGCGGCGACCTCGACCCCGAGCCCGGTTCCGGCGCAGACGACGCGATCCAGCGAGGAATCGGAGCGGGCGCTCGACGCCTATTTCGGCGCCGGGTACGACTATGACGATGCCGTGGAACTCGGGCAGTCGTGGCACGTCGACCCCTTCGAGGCGAAGATGCAGGCAGGGGAGAGGTTGCTCGACGGCCAGCCGCTGGAGATCTCCCCGTGAACGCGGGCAACGCAACCAGACCCCGTGACGTCTTCTCGGGTAACGCTGGCGAAACGCGTCCGCGTCGAACGGAGGAAACGTGAACGAGCAGCAGAACCCGCAGTCCCGTCGCACCGCCCGCCTCGTCGGGGTGGGTGTTCTCGTGGGAGGCCTCACGCTGGCCGGTGGCAGCGCCTTCGCGGCGAACTCCCACGACCGCGCCCCGGCCGTCGCCGTCGGTGTGGTCCCGGGTTCCCCCATCGCACCGGCCAGTGCCGTTGCCCCGGCCGGTGCTCCCGCTCCGGTTGCCGTTCCCGCCCTGACCGCTGTCCCCGCCCTGGCCCATGTTCCTTCCCCGGCCGATGCTCCCGCCGAACAACCCGAGGTCGATTCGGGCGCTCTGGACGCCTTCTTCGCTGCCGGGTACGACTACGACGACGCGGTGTCCCTGGGAAAGACGTGGAACGTCGACTCGTTCGAGGCGAAACAGTCCGCGGGTCGGAAACTGCTCGCGGGTGAGACCCTGCCGATTGCGGCAGGCAGTGCTGATCCGGCCCCCGAGAATGTCACCACCGACACGTCCACCGCGGACGCGCCGGAGTTGGACGCCTACTTCTCGGCCGGGTACGACTACGACGACGCCGTCGAGCTGGGGAAGATCTGGAACGTCGACTTCTACGACGCCAAGGTCAGTGCGGGGGAGAAACTGCTGGCGGGGGAGACCCTCCCGGTGCAGCCCTGACCATGACGCCGTCCCCGGCCCCGGAACTCCGCCTCCGCAGCGGGTTCGAGGTCGAGCTGCTGGCGCCACCAGGGTCCAGCCGGTCGACCTTGGCCGAGGAGATCGCGAGGCGTCGCGGTGGTGTCGTCCGGGCGACGTTCCACGTCGACACCGAGAACTCCGCGGCCGAGGGGGTGTCGACGTTCTGGCACCTCACCCCCGGTTTCGACGTCCTGGACCGATCGGGTGAACTGTTGTGTTCCCTGGTGGATGACGTCACGATCTCGGCGGACCTCGACGCGCGAGCGCGGCCCGTCCCCGGGTGGTATCGGATCGTCAGCGACGACCCGCGGTTGCTGCGACTGATCGCCCGCCATGCCGATCCCGCGGAGGGGATCGGGTCGGTGCTGGACGCGGCCGCCGCGCTCTTCGGTGTGAACGTCGAGACGGTTGGCGCCGTCCGGCGGTTGAACGACGCGGCGGGGGCCAGCATCGCGCTGGCCGCCCCGTTGCCGGGGGAGCGGGAACGGCCGTGCGAGGTCATCACCCCGCCACTGTCCGTGGATCATCTCGGTGCCCTCGACGGGTTGTTGTCGCCCGCCAGGGAGCTGGGTTTCCTCGTACCGCAGGAAGCGGCCGTCCACGTCCACCTGGACGCCGCGCCGTTTCGCGACCCGGACCGGTTCTGTGCCGTGCTCCGGTTGTTCGGTGAGCGGCGGACGGAGTTGTGGGACACGTTCGGGACGAACCCGGCGTGCCGTCGACTCGCCCCGCTGCCCGTCGAGTTGGTGGAACTGGCGCAGCGGTCGTGGCCGGACTGGGAATCGCTGCGCGCCGCGGCCGTGGAGTTGCCCGTCACCAAGTACAGCGACGTGAACCTGACCCACGTGCTGGGGTTGCGCCCGGGCCCGGACACCCTCGAGGTGCGGATCCTGCCGCCGTCCCTCGACGCGGTGACGATCGTCGAGAAAGCGGCGTTGCTGGAGGGCCTTCTCGCCCGGAGCTGACTCCGGCGGGAAGTTCTGCGGCACGTTCGTTCTTGCCGGAATGGCATGATGCTGCCCCGGACGTCGAGCCGTGGCGCACCATGACGGGTATGAGCCATTTCGACCTCGACGCCCGGGACGCCCGCGAACTCTGGGAGGGCATGTACTCCGCCTCCGAACGCGTCTGGAGTGGGAACCCGAACGTGGTGCTCGTCGACGCGGTCCGCGAGCTGAGCGCGGGCACTGCCCTCGACCTCGGATGCGGCGAGGGCGCCGACGTCATCTGGCTTGCCCGGCAGGGTTGGCAGGTCACCGGTGTCGACGTGTCCGACACCGCGCTGGCCCGGGCCCGCGTCCACGCCGAGCAGAGCGGGGTCACCACCTCGGTGTCCTTCGAGCAGCACGACCTGGGAGCGACCTTCCCGACCGGCACCTTCGACCTCGTCGCAGCCTCCTTCCTGCATTCCTACGCCCATCTGGACCGCGACGGGGTCCTGCGTCGCGCGGCGGACGCCGTCGCGCCCGGTGGCGCGCTCGTGGTCATCGGCCACGTGCAGCGCCCACCGTGGGCCGATCCGCTGCCCGTCGAGGTCGTGTTGCCCACGCCGGACGACGTGCACGCAGCCCTCGACCTCGACCCCGGCCGGTGGAGCGTGCGGCGGGCGGAACTGGTGGAGCGCGAGGTCGACGGTCCGGGCACGCGCCGCGCCACCATCGCCGACGGACTCCTGGTGGCGGTGCGGGCCCGGTAGCGACCCGCGGTGCTGGGGAGCGTTCATGCTGAGGCCGTGACGTCGTGGTAGGTGTTCTTCCCATGCCATCCCCTCGCCTGGCTCTCACCCGCACCTACCTCGCACCGGCAGCCGTGGCGGCGCCCGGTGGCGGGGAGCTGCCCGGTGTCGCCGACGTCAGCGCCGCTCGTGACGTCACGACCGAGGAGACGCATTACGACACGGCCGATCTGGCCCTCGCGGCCGCCGGGGTCTCGGTACGCCGCCAGACCGGTGACGCGCCCCGGGGGTGGGTCCTCGAGGTGCCCGGTCGCGGGCCGCGCACGCACGAGGTCCGTCAGGCCCTGGGTCGCGCGGTGCGCACCGCTCCGGTTGCGCTGCAACGACTCACCTGGGCGGCCGCCCGGGGTCGGACGTTGGGCCCGGTGCTGCAGTTGAGCGCGAG
>JBPBQU010000072.1:0-4433 GCA_050955085.1 Janthinobacterium lividum
TCCCGCCACGAACGACTCCCACAACCGCCCGTAGTAACCACCCCGTTCCAGCAGTTCGGCGTGGCTGCCCTGCTCGACGACCCGGCCGGCGTCGAGGACGATGATGCGATCCGCCCGGGCCGCGGTGGAGAGCCGGTGGGCGACGACGATCGTGGTGCGCCGGCTTGCAGCCGCGTCGCTGGCCGCGGCGATCGCGGCCTCCGCCGCGGGGTCGAGGGCCGCGGTGGCCTCGTCCAGCAACAGGACATCGGGATCGACGAGCTCCGCCCGGGCCAGCGCGACGAGCTGGCGCTGGCCGGTGGAGAGGTTGCGACCCCGTTCCCCCACCACGAAGTCGTAACCCCCGGGCAGGCCCCGGACGACCTCGTCGGCACCGACCGCGGCGGCGGCGGCCCGCACCTGCTCCCGGGTCGCCTCCGGGCGGGCGTAGGCGATGGCGTCGGCCACCGTCCCGTCGAAGAGGTAGGCCTCCTGCGGGACCACGCCGAGTCGGCGCCGGAACTGCTCGAGGTCGAGGTCGCGCAGGTCCTTGCCGTCCACCAGCACCCGGCCGCCGGTGGGGTCGTAGAACCGGGCGGCCAGTTTGACCACGGTCGACTTGCCCGCGCCCGTCTCCCCCACGAGCGCCACAGTCTCCCCCGCCCGCACGTGCAGGTCGAGGTCGCTCAACGCCGGGCGGTCGGTGTTCTGGTAGTGGAACTGGACGGCCTCGAAACGCAGGTCGCCCCGCAACCGGCCCACGGGTGCCGCGCCGGGGAGGGCGGGAACCGTGGTGGGCGTGCGCAGCAGTTCACGCAACCGCCGTAGCCCGACAGCGGCCTGCTGGTAACCGTCGAACACCTGCGAGAGCTGCTGCACGGGCGAGAAGAACAGATCGACGTAGAGCAGGAACGCCACCAGCACGCCGATGGTGATCCCACCCTCGCGCACCAGCATGGCCCCGACGACGAGCACGAACGCCGCGGTCGCCTCGTTGAGGAACTGCACGAAGGGGAAGTAGGTCGCGATGTAGCGCTGGGCGCGCAACCGGGCGTCTCGATACGCTCTCCCCTTGGCCCGGAACGCCTTTGCATCCTCGGCCGTGCGGTCGAACACCTGGGTGACGCGAACGCCGGCGACGCTCTCCTGAAAATGCACGTTGACCGCGCCGACGCGTTCGCGGGCCTCGGTGTAGGCCGGTCGCGACCTGGAGCGGAACACCAGGGTCGCGGCGACGAGAACGGGGATGACGCACAGGACGACGACCGCGAGCCCGGGTTCGAGCACCAGCATGGCGACGAACACCCCGAGGATGGAGAGCAGGCTCACCAGAGCCTGCGCCAGTCCCGTCTGGAGGAACGTCGAGAGCGCGTCGACGTCGGTGGTCATCCGGGTCATGATGCGCCCGGCCTGCTCGCGCTCGTAGTAGTCCAACCCGAGACGTTGCAGCTGCGCGAAGGTCTTCAACCGCAGCGAGAAGAGCAACCGCTCCCCGGTTCGGCCGGTGACGCGGCCCTGCCCGATGGTGATCAGCCAATCCGCGAGGACCACGACGGCAGCGATGACCGACACCGCGACGAGGGCGCTGAACCGGCCGGCCGTCACGCCTGAATCGAGGCCGTGACGCACCAGTTGCGGCAGTGCGAGCTGGGCGACCGCGTCCCCGGCGACGAGCAGCATCCCGGCAACCAGCGCGAGGCGGAAAGGGCGCAGGAACCGGCGCAGGGTGAAATGCGGTTCGGCGCGTTCGGCAAGGGCTACGTCGACGTCGGGGGTGTCGCGCGAGGTGGGCAGCGCCGCGATCCGCTCCAGCAGATCGTCGGAGACGGACAACCCGGCATCGACGGCGGCGGCGGGCCTGCCACTCTTCCGCGGCACCGGCACCGGTAGCCGGCTCGCGAGGGCACCCCCCTCGTCGATCGGCGCGAGGACCTGTTCCGGCGCCCGACTCACGTCTTCGGCGGGGTCGAACAACTGCCGGAACAAGGCACAGCGCTGTTGCAACTCGGCCTCGGTGCCCTCGTCGACGACGCGACCGCGGTCGAGGACGACGATCCGATCCGCCAACCGCAGGGTCGAGCGTCGGTGCGCCACGATGAGCGTCGTCGCGTGGGTGCGCTGCTGCTGCAGAGCCGCGAGGATCCGCTGCTCGACGGTGGGGTCCACCGCGGAGGTCGCATCGTCGAGGACCAGGACGCGAGGACGGGCCAGCAGGGCGCGCGCCAAGCCGATCCGCTGCCGCTGCCCCCCGGACAGGGTGAGGCCCTGTTCACCCACCCGGGTGTCCCAGCCGTCGTCGAGCGCGTCGACGAAACCCTCGGCCGCCGCGGTGCGCAAGGCGGCGCGGACCTCGTCGTCACCGACCCCGGGCACGGAGTAGGCGACGTTGGCGCGCACGGAGTCGGAGAACAGGAAGGTCTCCTCGAACACCACGCCCAGGGCGCGGCGCAGCTGCCCTGGGTCGAGGTCGCGCACGTCGACCCCGCCCACGCGCACGCTGCCCGAACCCACGTCGTAGAAGCGGGGCAGCAGGTTAGTGACGGTCGACTTGCCGGAACCGGCGGTACCGACCAACGCCACCGTGGTGCCTGCGGGCACGCGCAGGCTGATGCCGTCGAGGACCGTGCGCTGCGGGGTGAAACCGAACACGACGTCGTCGAACTCCACGTCGAGAGGCCCATCGGGCAACTGCGCGGTGCCGGGCCCGGTGACCGAGGGGCGGGTGTCGACGACCTGCAGGACGCGTTCCACCCCGGCCCTGGCGAGCTGACCCGTGGTGAGCAGACCCGACAACTGCCGCACCGGGGACACCAGTTGACCGAGGTAGGTCGAGAAGGCGAGGAACGTGCCGACGGTGATATGGCCGCGCAGGGCGAGCCACCCGCCGAACAGCAGCACCCCCACCTGCCCGATCGCCGGCACCGCTTGCAGGGCAGGGCCGTAGCGGGCGTTGTAACGCACGACGCGCATCCGGTCGGCGAAGAGGCGGGTCACGACCCCTTCGAGACGGGCGAGCTCGGCCGCCTCCTGCCCGAAACCCTTCACCACCCGCACCCCGGTGACCGCGGCCTCGACGTGGGCGGCCACCTCGGCGGCCCTCGCCTGCGCCGCGGAGTTCGCCGGGAACAGGTCACCGCGGCTGCGCCAGGCGATCCACCACAACGCCGGCCCCATGGCCAGCGCGACGAGGGTGAGTGGTGGCGAGAGCACCGCCATCACGACGAGTGAGACCACGAAGAGCACCGCGTTGCCGCTGACGTTCGGCAACCACGCCAACAGTCCCTGGACCAGCTGGACGTCACTGATCGAGCGGCTCACGACCTGCCCCGTGGAGAGGCCGTCCAGCTGTCGCCCATCCATTCGCTGCACCGCGGCGTGGACCTCGGTGCGCAGGTCGTACTGCACGTCGAGAGAGAGTCGGCCCGCCGTGAACCGGCGGACGAAGCCGAGAACGAAGATCACCACCCCGGCCGCCAGCAGGAGCCCTGCCCACGGCCACAGGGAAGCCGAATCGTCACCGATCACGTCGTCGACGACGTGACGCACGACGAGCGGGACGAGCGCCGCTACGCCGTAGGAGACGAGGGCCGACCCGAAGGAGAGAACCAGGTCGCGCCGGTGCCTGCCGCAATACCCCGCGAGACGACGTAACCAACCTGGTCGTGATGAGTGCACGAGGATCGACCCTAACCGCGAGGTCGGACACCTGCCGTCCCACCGCATTGCCCACCGGCGCGGAACAGCCCCGAGAGCCACCGGGTTGGCCCAGCATGAGTTCCGCCGCCGAGGCCCAGTCCCCAGCCGAGGTCCAGTCCCCAACCGAGGTCCAGTCCCCGGCCGAGCTCGGGCCCATGGTCCCGCTGTCCGTGCTGGACCTGTCGCCGATCCCCTCCGGAACGCCCGCTTCCGCTGCACTGCACCACAGTGTCGAACTGGCGCGCAGCGCCGAACGCCTGGGTTACCTGCGGTACTGGTTGGCCGAGCACCACAACGTGGCGAGCATCGCGAGCTCGGCCCCCGAGGTGATGATCGCGACCATCGCGGCCGCGACGAGCACGCTGCGGGTCGGTTCCGGCGGCATCATGCTGCCCAACCACTCCCCCCTGAAGGTAGCCGAGACGTTCCGGGTGCTGGCGGGGTTGCACCCCGACCGCATCGATCTCGGTATCGGCCGCGCCCCGGGCACCGACGCGCGTACGGCGATCGCGTTGCGCCGTTCCCGGCAGGCGCTGGAGACCGACGACTTCGCCGAGCAGTTCGCGGAATTGCTGGCCTACGTGGACGGATTCCCCCCGGGCCACCCGTTCGCGTCGATCCGGGCCTTTCCGACGGATGTCGCGCTCCCACCGATCTGGATCCTCGGTTCCAGCGACCACGGTGCTGCGGCGGCGGCCGCGCTCGGCACCGGCTACGCCTACGCGGGCCACTTCGGCAACGCCGACGCCCCGACCGTC
>JBPBQU010000073.1:0-4431 GCA_050955085.1 Janthinobacterium lividum
GCAGGACGCGGAGTTGTTCAGCCGCGGAAGGCTTGGCGTAGGGCCGCTCGACGCGGTCCTGGATCCAGCGTCGCTGCTCGGGGTCCTGGATGTGCATGTACTCGATACCGACGGTGCGGCAGTACGAGTCGCGCAACACACCGAGGACATCGCGCAACCGCATGTGCGCTTTGCCACCGAAACCCCCGGTGGGGAACTCCCGGTCGAGGTCCCACAGGGTCAACCCGTGCGTCTCGACCTCGAGGTCGGGGTGGATGCGCTGGCGGTACTCCAGCGGGTCGGTGTCGGCCATCAGGTGCCCGCGCACGCGGTAGGCGTGGATGAGCTCGACGAGGCGCGCGGTCTTGTTGATCTGGTCGTCGTGACTGATGGAGATGTCCGGCGTCCAGCGGATCGGCTGGTACGGGATGTGCAGCGACTGGAAGACGCGGTCGTAGAACCCGTCCTCACCGAGGAGTTTCGCGTGCACGATCCGCAGGAACTCACCGGAACCGGCGCCCTGGATGATGCGATGGTCGTACGTGGAGGTGAGCGTGATGACCTTGCTGACCGCCAGCCGGACCAGCGTGTCCTCGCTCGCTCCCTGGTACTCCGCCGGGTACTCCATCGCGCCGACGCCGATGATGGCGCCCTGGCCCTTCACCAGACGCGGGACGGAATGCACCGTCCCGATCGTGCCGGGGTTGGTGAGACTGATGGTCGTCCCCGCGAAGTCGTCGGCGGTGAGCTTGCCACCGCGCGCACGACGGACGACGTCCTCGTAGGCGGACCAGAACTCGGCGAAGTCCTTGGACTCCGACTCCTTCACCGCGGGCACCATGAGCTGACGTGACCCGTCGGGTTTCGGCAGGTCGATCGCGATGCCCAGATTGACATGGGCGGGGTGCAGGACCGCGGGCTTGCCCTTGTCGTCCAGGGTGTAGGCCGCGTTCATCGACGGCATCTGCCCGAGCGCCTCGACGAGGGCGTAACCGATGAGGTGGGTGAAGGAGACCTTGCCGCCGCGGGAGCGCTTGAGGTGGTTGTTGATGACGATCCGGTTGTCGACCAACAGCTTCGCCGGGATGGCGCGGACGCTCGTCGCCGTGGGGACTTCCAGCGATTCCTCCATGTTCACCACCACGCGCGCCGCGGGGCCGCGCAGCTTCTCGACGGAGTCCTCGACCGGCCGCGCCACCGCTTCCTCGGCCTGCGGCGTCGTCGCGGGTCGGGCTGTGGGCGCCGAGACCGCTACCGGCGCGGGCGCCGAGGCCGCTACCGGCGCGGGCGCCGAGACCGCTACCGGCGCGGGTTCGCGCACCGGGGACTGGCGAGACGCGCTCGGCACCGCCGGACGGGGGGAGTCAGGGGTGGCCGTGGTGCCGTTGGTGTGCCCGTTCGCAGCGCCATCCGAACCGTCGGCCGCACTCGAGGACCCGGTTCCCGAAGGCCCGGTGCTCGTCGAGGTGGTGGAACCCGCGGGATTGTCGGCGGGGGAGTAGTCGGCGAAGAAGTCCCACCACGCCTCGTCGACGGCGTTCTTGTCCTTGAGGTACTGCTCGTACAACTCGTCGACGAGCCACTCGTTGGGGCCGAACTGCGTCGACAGGGTGAGCTTGTCCTCGTGTGGCGAGGGCTGCTGAGGCACGGCGGTGTCGCCTTCTTCCTCGAGGGGTGGGTCTACGCGGGCACGGAACAAGCCTATCTCGGCGGGCTATTTCCGTGCCTCCCCACCTCTCGGTGCGTCCCCACCGGTCCCGGGACCGGACTCGGGAGCCGGTCCCAGCCGGTCAGACTCTGGGGTCGGGCTCTGGGGTCAGTCGAGGGTGACCTCGGCGGACCCCGACCGCGGGAGGTGCACGTCGATGCGACAACCCCCACCCGGCGGAGTCGGGGCGACGCGGATCGTCCCGCCGTGCAGTTGCACCGCCCAGCGCGCGATCGCGAGCCCCAGACCGGTACCCCCGTCGGTGCGGGCGCTGCCGCGCTGAAAGCGTTCGAAGACGCGCTCGCGGTCCCCGTCGGCGATCCCCGGGCCCTGGTCCTGCACGCTGATGCGCACCACCTGGCCCACGGCCTGCGCCGAACAGCGCACCGTCCCACCCGCCGGGGAGTGCCGGGAGGCGTTGTCCAGCAGGTTCGCGACGACCTGATGCAGCCGGGCCGCGTCCACGTCCACGCTCAGCCCGGCCGGATCGACCTCGACGACGTAGTGCACGTCGCGACCCGTCATCGACATGGCCCGGGTCGCCTGAGTGAGGAACGGCTCGAGCTCCACCTCGTCGCGGTCCAGGGTGACCGCCCCCGCATCGAGGCGGGAGAGGTCGAGCAACTGCTCCACCAGCCGGCCGAGGCGTTCGGTCTGGGCGAGCGCGGTGGTCAGGGTCTCGTGATCGGCCTCCATGACGCCGTCGACCATGTTCTCCATCACGGCGTGCAGCGCCGAGACGGGGGTGCGCAGTTCGTGACTCACGTTGGCGACGAGCTCGCGTCGTTCGCGGTCGACGGCCTCAAGGTCCTCGGCCATCCGGTTGAAGGCGTCCGCGAGTTCACCCACCTCGTCGCTGCTGGTGGAGCGCACCCGGCGCGAGTAGTCGCCCGTGGCCATCGCGCGCGCCGCAGCCGTCATGTCGCGCAATGGCGAGGTCATGCCCCGGGCCAGGATCTGGGTGAAGGCGAGGGTGATGACGATGGCGACGGGCAGCGTGTAGCGCGGGCCGATGTGCATCTCGGCGAGGCGCAGACCGGCCCAGACGAGGAGTGCCGCCACGGTGACCGAGGCGGACACCAGCAGTGCGAGTTTCGTCTTCAGCGAGTGCACGGGGTCCAGCGGACGGACGTCCGGCCAGGGGCGACGGGTCGCAGAGCGGCTCACAGCGGACCGGTTCACAGGGGACCGGATGATGGCGGACCGGGGGATGGCGGACCGGGTGACGGTGGACCGGTCCGCGGCGGAGCGGGCTCTTGTGCGGGCCTGCAACCTGGCCTCGTGCGCCGCGCCGGTGATCGGGATGGGACCGGTCAACCCGGTTCCGGGCGGGGGTTCACCGGAGCCACCCCGCGATGGGGGTTCGGGCCGGGTGTGGGGGAAACTCATGCGAAGTCCTCGTTCCCTCCTGGTTCGAAGGCGTAACCGACACCGTGCACCGTCCGCACCAGGTCGGCACCGAGTTTGCGCCGCAACGCCTTGACGTGGCTGTCGACCGTCCGGGTGCCCGACGCGTCGGCCCAGTCCCAGACCTCCTCGAGCAGCTTCTCCCGCGTGAGCACGGTGCGTGGTGACCCGGCGAGGCAGACCAGCAGGTCGAACTCGGTCGGTGTCAGGTGCACCTCGTTGCCCGCGCGGCGTACCCGGCGTTGTGCCCGGTCGACCTCCAGCTCACCCCCGGCGACGGCGAACTTCAGCGAACCCGGGTCGCCTGTCGGGCCACCCACGAGTTCGCGGGCGCGTTCCACCCGGCGCACCAGGCCGTTGACGCGCGCCACGAGCTCGCGCATCGAGAAGGGTTTGGTCATGTAGTCGTCGGCCCCGACACCGAGACCGACCAGCTTGTCGGTCTCGTCGTCGCGGGCCGTGAGCATGAGGACGGGGACGGGTCGCGCGGCCTGCACGCGCCGGCACACCTCCAGGCCGTCGAAACCCGGCAGCATCACGTCGAGGACCACGACGTCGGGCTGCAGACGTTCGCACAGTTCCACCCCGCCCGGACCGTCACCTGCCGTCTCGACGGTGTAACCCTCGGCGCGCAACCGGCGGGCCACGGCGTCGGCGATGGTGGGTTCGTCCTCGACGACGACCGCTGTGCGCGGTGGCTGGCCCGGACCGGCGTCGGCGCCGATCGGGTGAGAGCCGGGGGAGTGGGGTGACGACGTGCCGAGGGTCATGCTGCCCAGGGTAGGACGGGTGGGAAGTGCCCCGGCTGTGACTTCCCCGCATACGACCTGTGCCCGCACGGTTCCTGCACGAGCGCGGTCAACCCGTCACACCCGCCATCTGCGATGCGGGGAACGACGTGGCGATGTCCGGAGCGCACCTAGGGTGGCCGGGTGCGTTTCCTGAGCGACCAGCGGCCCGGTCACGACCTCACCTACAGCGACGTGTTCCTCGCGCCCACCCGGTCGGCGGTGACCTCACGCCTCGACGTCGACCTCTCCGCCGCCGACGGCACGGGCACCACGATCCCCATCGTCGTCGCCAACATGACAGCCGTCTCGGGGCGACGGATGGCGGAGACGATCGCGCGCCGGGGCGGGATGGCCGTGTTGCCCCAGGATCTGCCCCTCGACGTGGTCGCCGAGGTGGTGCGGTGGGTGAAGGCCCGCCACCCCGTCTTCGAGACCCCCGTCGTGCTGCGCCCCCACGACACGGTCGCGGACGCGTTGAACCTGCTGCCCAAGCGCTCCCACGGCGCGGCCGTCGTGCTCGACGAGGCCCGCCACGTCCTCGGCGTC
>JBPBQU010000074.1:0-4352 GCA_050955085.1 Janthinobacterium lividum
GGGTCGTTGAGCGTGCTGCTCGACGGCCAGGCGCAGCACTTCCATCCCCTCGTGAAGGCCACGATGGCGTCGTTCGACGAGACCGTCGGTGAACAGCAGCAGCGTGGAGCCGGGTGGCAGGCCCGCTTGGTGATCGTGACGCTCGGCGTCGACGAGAATTCCCAGCGGCAGGTCGCTGTGCCCGGACAGGAACGTGGCGCTTCCGTCAGCGTCCAGGAGCAGCGGCGGCGGGTGCCCCGCACTCGACCAACTCAATCGCCGCATGCCGATTGCCGCGTCTGCGGGAGACTGCTCGATGCGAGCCATCAGAGCGGTCGCCAGAGATTGGGCTCGCAGTCCCGCCATTGCCTGGTCCACCTTCTGCAGGACCAGGGAAGGGGGTTCCCGATACGTCCAGGCGAGGGTTCGGGTCATGGCCCGGAGTTGTCCCATCGCGGCAGCCGCGCGCATGTCGTGGCCCACGACATCGCCGATCAGGAGTGTGGTCACCCCATCGGGGAGGACCACTGCGTCGTACCAGTCCCCACCCACCTGCTCGGTGTTGGCGGCGGGGACGTAGCGCGCGTGCAGTTGCAGATGGTCGGAATCAGGCAGTTCGGTCAGCATCGCCCGCTGCAGGGTCTCCGCGACCGCGCGGCGCTGCTCTATCAGCTGCGCGCGGGCGATGGCCTGGGCGGTGTATCGAGCGAGTGCCGCGAGCACCGCGCGGGTCTCGGAATCGATCTCCTGCGCGTGGGGCCACCCCAGGAACAACGCACCCACGGTCGTCCCGGCGACGTGCAGCGGCAACGCGGCCCGGGCGCCGTCGCCCGTCAGGACGGGGGCGTCGATGAGGCCGGTGTGCTCGGCCAGCATCTGCTGGTGGTCGTGGTAATACCTCGGTTCCCCGCTCGCCACGGCGACCGCGGTGGGGATGTCCGCACGCTGCGGGACGCTCGCCCAGTGTGCTCTGGAGGCGGCCGAGAAGGAGTCCGCGGTGCGGTACGACAGTTTCCCGGTGTCCTGGTCGCGGACGGCGATGCCGGCGTGAGTGGTACCGAGCCCGCTGTGTGTGAGTCGGGACACCGCGGTCACCACGTCGTCCACCGTGGCCACGTCTGCCAGTCCTTCCGCCAGTGAGAGCAGGAGACGAGCGCGGTTCTCGGCGGCCAGGGTGCTGCTGTGCGCGATCGCCGCCGAGGCCGATGCCTGCGCCGCGACGACGAGGGCGGCGTCGGCACGTTCGCGGAGTTGACGCAGGGCCAGCTCGGATGAACAGGCAGCCGCGAGGTCCTGGAGGACGTCCCGCTCGGTCGGTGTCCACGTCCGGGGTTGACCGTCGATGGCGCACAGAGAGCCGACGACATCCCCGTCGGCGTCGGTGAGGGGTGCCCCGGCATAGGCGACGACACCGAGTTCGGGGGTCGCCAAGCTGTCCGCCAGCCACGGCAGCACCCGGATGTCCTCGAGCAGCAACGTGCGTCGGGTCAACACCACGTGCTGACACACGGTGTGCGTCAACGGAGCTTGCCGGGCCTTCTGGTACGGCTCCGGGAGACCGAGAGCGCCCGGGAAGACCTGCCCCTGGCGCGAGACGAGGGTGACGAGCGACATGGGGACATCGAGCTGGGCACTCGCCAACCGCGCGAAACGGTCGAAAGCGGGGTCGGGGGTCGCCGGCAACTGACACTCCGCACGCAGCGTTGCGCCGGACGCTTCCAGCGGGCCCATCAGGAGGGGGGCACCGTAGTACTGCACCCGTCCGTCTACCTCGTCCACGCGGTCGTCCACCTCCTCCATCCTGCGCCTCACCCTTTCGTCCCTCTGCATGATGCCTGGAACGGGACCGTTGTGGTAGCGAGAGTGTGCGGTCGTGACGTGCACCGCCGACAGGGGTGCGCACCACGCCGCGAACCCACGAGGGGGATGGAGCGGGTTCGGCAGGGGACGGGGACGGGGACGTGATCGGCGCGGGAGATCACCGACAACTGGGCGCGGATGGCAGGTGCCCGCGAGGAGGCATGATCTGCGGCATGGACGACGGCCCGACCCCGCCGCGCACACCCCGCTTCCCCCGCACTGTCTACGACGCGGGGCAGGAACCCGATCCGAGGTTCTCGTTGGCGAACGAGCGGACGTTCCTCGCGTGGATCCGTACCTCGCTGGCCATGGTCGCCGCCGGGGTCGCGCTGGAGGCGCTGTCGCTGCCGCTCCAGCCCGACCTGCGGTTCGCGGCGGCGTCGGTCCTCGTGGTCATGGGAGTGTTCGCCCCCGTGCAGGCGTGGTGGGGGTGGTCGCGCGACGAGCGGGCCATGCGCCGGGGTGAACCGTTGGCCGCCCCGCTGCTCGCTGCCCCGCTGGCCGCGGGAACGGCGCTCGCGGCGGTGTTGGTCCTGTTCGGGCTCGTGCTGGGATGACCTCGGAAAGGGGCCGCGGTCGCTTCGATCCTGGCCTGCAACCCGAGCGCACCACCCTGGCCTGGCGCCGCACCTCGTTGTCCCTCGGGATCGGATCCCTTGTCGCGCTGCGGGTGCTCGCCCCGTCCCTGGGTGGCGTCGCCGTTGTTCTCGGCGTGTTCGGCGGTGTGCTCGCAGTTGCGACCTGGATCGCGGCGTCGCGCCGGGGGAGCAGGGTGAGTGCGGAACTCCTGCGGCGAGGGGATCTGCGCGATGGGCCCGGCGCTGCGTTGATCGCGGTGCTGGCTGCGGTGTCGCTGCTGGCCGGGGTGATCGGGATTGCGGTGATCGTGGCCTGACTGTCGGGGGGTCGTGCAGGTGCCGACTTTCGGCACGACCGAACCGGGCTGGTCGAACTGACGGTGTCCTCAGGCCGAGCGCACCCAGGCGCTGAAGGAACGCAGCGACCCCGGACCCGGTCGGCGCAGCCACGGCCACGAGTGCCGCTCGACGACGTCCAACCGCGCGGCGCGGCGGGTGAACCCGGGGACAGGGGCATGGGTCACGGCCAGTCGGCGTCCCGCGAGTTCTTCGACGGGATCGCCGAGTCGGACCTCGCATCCGAGCTCCGCCAGCGTCTCGGCGAGGAACACCAATCGTTTTCCGGACAACTGCAGGCGCTGCAGGAGGGGCTCGTCGAAGACGAACACGGCGGGGACACCGGGATTCGCCATCAGGGCAGGGTCGGTGTCCCCCAGCGATTCGGCGGTGAGCCAGACCGTGTCGGGATCACCGGTGGCCTCGACGACCGCCGGACCGGCGTCGGAGGTTCCCCCGGCGAGACCGTCCGGCGCCTCGATCCGGGGGCCGGCCTCGGTGTCCGGCCAGTCCTGGATCGGGCACGCCCGGTGCAGCGGGCAGGTGGAACACAGACCGGGGGCGCGTTTCTCGACCTGCCACCGACTGAACCCGTAGACCTTCCCCGTGCCGGTGCCCACCGCCCACTGCCAGCCGAGCCGGTTCGCAGCGGGAGAACCGTCGAGCAGGTGGCGATACATCTCGACGGCACCGGTGCGCCAGTCCGCCCCGGCCCGCACCGAGTACTGCGACGCCAGCCACATGCGGGTCTGGTTCACCAGCCAACCGTCCTCGTGCAGTTCCGTCGTGGTCGCGGCGACGCAGGCCATGTCCTGCGGCCAGGGTTCGCGGGTCCACGGCTGTGCCGGGTCAGGTGCGTCGAAGCGCAGTGGGTTCGCGGTCGCCGGGCCCAGGCGGGCGTAGAGGTGCCGGGCGTACTCCTGCCAGAGCAACTCGTCGCGGAACTTCGAGCGGTCCCGGGCCGGCGCGTCCGCCGCGGCCGCCCACACGCTCGGCAGCGCGAGAAGGCCGTGGCGGATGTAGGGCGAGAGTCGGGTCGCGCCACGCCGCGAGAGGGGTAGCACCTCGTTGCGGCGGGCCGCGTAACCGGTCAGGTCCAGGGTGGCCAGAGCGGCGTCGGCCGCGGACTGGCCGCCCCGGATGGAGGAGGTGGCGACGGCGTCCGTCGTCGGTTCGCAGGTCAGGTGGCCGAGGTGGGTCCCGACCCAGTCGGCGGCTGCGGCACGCTCGGGTGGTGGCGGTGGCAGGCGGGGCACCCTTCGATCCTCACCCGGACGAGCGGGAACGGCACCCGCACGTGCACTACCGCCCCCCTGACCCAGGTGATGCTGCGTCGACCCACGCCGGCCCCATGTCGGGTCAGGACGGTTGGCGGATCAATCGCTCGGCGAGGTCAGCGACCCTCGCGGCGATGTCATCGCGCACGAGCCGCATCCGTTGCATCCCCTCGATACCCCGGGCGGAGGGTTCGTCGATCGCCCAGACCTCCACCGCGGTCTCGGGGACAGGTCCGACGCGCGCCTCGGCGCCGAGCACGACCACGAGGTCGGCCGAACGCAGCATCGCGTCGGTCAGCTGTCTTGGGTGCTGGTCGCTGAT
>JBPBQU010000075.1:0-4126 GCA_050955085.1 Janthinobacterium lividum
GTGGCGGCCGCGATGGCGAGTGTCGCCCCGATCTGTGAGGACGTCCGCGCCCGCGGCACCGTGGCCCTGCTCGAACTCACCGAGCGTTTCGACGGGGTGCGCATCGAGGACGTCCGGGTGCCCGCCGCGGCGTTGTCGCAGGCATTGCTCGAGCTCGATCCGCAGGTGCGGGCAGCGCTGGAGGAGACGATCCGCCGGGCGCGCCTCGTGCACGCCGACCAACGGCGGGTGGACGTCACCACCCGGCTCTCCCCGGGGGGAACGGTCTCGGAACGGTGGATCCCGGTCGGTCGCGTCGGTCTCTACGTGCCCGGTGGCCGCGCGGTGTACCCCTCCAGCGTGGTCATGAACGTCGTCCCCGCCCAGGCTGCGGGGGTGGCGTCGATCGCGGTGACCTCGCCCGCGCAGAAGGAGTTCGGCGGGTTGCCGCACCCGACGGTCCTCGCCGCGTGCGCCCTCGTCGGGGTCGAGGAGGTCTACGCGGTCGGCGGTGCGCAGGCGATCGCGATGTTCGCCTACGGGGCGCGGGACGCCGACGGGAGCCTCGTGGTGCAGCCCGTCGACGTGGTCACCGGGCCGGGCAACATCTATGTCACCTCCGCCAAACGCTACGTCCAGGGAGTGGTGGGCATCGACTCCGAAGCGGGCCCCACCGAGATCGCGGTGCTCGCGGACGCCACGGCCGACCCGGTGCTGGTCGCGGCCGACCTCATCAGCCAGGCCGAGCACGACCCGATGGCCGCGGGGGTGCTGGTGACGGACTCGGTGGCGCTCGCGGACGCGGTGGACGCGCACCTCGCGGTGCGTCTCGGGGCGGCCAGACACGCGGAACGGATCGCGGTGGCGCTGGGTGGCCGGCAGTCCGGGATCGTCCTCGTCGATGACGTGGATGCGGGTCTGGCCGTGGTCGACGCCTACGCGGCGGAACACCTCGAGGTGCAGACGGCGGATGCGCGTGCCGTCGCGGGCCGGGTGCGCAACGCGGGAGCGGTCTTCGTCGGGGCGTACTCGCCCGTCTCGTTGGGTGACTACTGCGCCGGTTCCAACCACGTGTTGCCGACCGGTGGGACGGCGTCGCACTCCGGGGGGTTGAGCGTGCAGACCTTCCTGCGTGGCGTCCATGTCGTGGACTACGACGAACCGGCGCTGCGTGAGGTCGCCGGGCACGTCGTCGCGCTGGCCGAGTCCGAGGACCTGCCGGCTCACGGCCAGGCCGTCACGGCGAGGTTCTCGTGAGCGGCGACCCCAAGGGCCCCGGTGACTTCGAGGGGTCGGGTGACTTCGAGGGCCCCGATGACTTCGAGGGCACCGGTGCGGACTTCGACTTCGACGCGGAGTTCGCCAGGGAGTTCGGCCCCAAGGTGGCGCTGCGTTGCGTGCTCGTGGTCCCCGTCGCGAACGCCACGAAGCTGGCGGAGGTCTGCACGATCGTGAAGGTGAGTGCCCACGTCGTCCCGGTGTCCGGTGTGGGTTGCGTGCTCGTGAGCGCCGACCCGGCGACGGGGGAGCACGACGTCGAGGCCCTGTCCCTCGCGCTTCGCGGCGCGGAGATCGTGCTGCTGAGTGTGGGGGAGGACGCCATCGACGCTCAGTCGTGGGTCGCGGGGGTCCGTGGCCCGGATCCGAGACCTGGACTCCTGCTGTCGGTGTGGCCCGACCTCGTGCAGCAGCTCGTGCTCGGACGCGTCGATCCCGAACAGGCTGCTGCCGCTGCCCTCGGTGGTGAGGGTTCGCGTATCGGGGCGTTCTGGAAGCTGTTCCGCGGCAAGGGCCAGGAGAATGTCCCCGACGAGCGACCCGAGACCCCCGACGACGTCCCCTGACCGCCGCCGGTTCCCGGAACCCCGCTGTCGGCGACGTACGGATCAGTCGAAGCGCGACGCCGCCCGCATCTTGTTGGTGACATCGAGCGCTGCGACCTTGTAGGCCTCCGACAGCGTCGGGTAGTTGAAGACCGTGTCCACGAGGTGGTCGACGGTCCCCCCACAGGTCATGACCGCCTGGCCCACGTGGACGAGTTCCGTGGCCGAGGTACCGACGACGTGGACTCCGAGGAGCTTGCGGTCCTCGGTGGAGACGAGCAGCTTGAGCATGCCGTGCGAGTCGCCGACGATCGCGCCGCGCGCGAGTTCGCGGTATCGCGCCACCCCTACCTCGTAGGGCACGGCCGCGCGGGTGAGTTCCTCCTCGGTGTGTCCGCAGTAGCTGATCTCGGGGATTGAGTAGATCCCGATGGGCTGCAGCTCGATGAGTGAGTTCACCGCCTCGCCGAAGGCGTGGTAGGCGGCGAGGCGGCCCTGCTCCATCGAGGTCGACGCGAGAGCGGGGAAGCCGATGACGTCGCCGACGGCGTAGATGTGCTCGACGTCCGTGCGGTACTGCTTGTCGACGCTGATGCGCCCGCGCCGGTCGGCCTCGAGGCCGGCCGCGGGGAGGTCGAGGCTGTCGGTCGCGCCCTGGCGCCCGGCCGAGTAGAGGACGGTGTCGGCGGGGATGCGCTTGCCGCTGGCCAGGGTGGTGACCGTGCCCTGCTCGTCGGCGCGGACGGAGGTGACCGACTCACCGAGGCGGAAGGCCACCCGCAGATCACGCAGCTGGAACTTCAGCGCCTCGACGATCTCGGAGTCACAGAAGTCCAGGAAGGTGGGGCGGCTCTCGACCACGGTCACCTTCGTGCCGAGCGCGGCGAACATCGACGCGTACTCGATCCCGATGACACCGGCGCCCACGACGACCATCGACTGCGGGATCTCCTCGAGCTGGAGCACTCCGTCGGAGTCGACGACGCGCCCGTGGCCGAATTCGACGTCGGCTGGCCGGGCGGGGCTGGTGCCGACGGCGATGACGAACTTGTCGGCCGTCAGGACGCGGCTCGGCGTTCCGGGCGCGTCGACGGCGACCTCGTGCGGACCGATGAAACGGGCCATCCCGTCGTAGAGCTCGACCCGGTTGCGGGTGAGTTGGTCACGCACGACCTCGGCCTCGCGCCGCATCACGTGCGTGGTGCGCGCCAGCAGGTCGGTCATGGCGATGTCTTCCTTGACCCGGAAGTTGGCGCCGTAGACGTCGCGAACCGCCATCCCGGTGAGGTGCACCACCGCCTCGCGCAACGTCTTCGACGGGATCGTCCCCGTGTTGACGCAGACGCCCCCCATCATCGAACCGCCGTCCACCAGGGCGGCGTTCTTGCCGAGCTTGGCGGCGGCGATGGCCGCCTTCTGTCCGCCTGGTCCCGAGCCGAGGACCAACAGGTCGTAGTGGTCGCGCATGGGGCAAGTGTCGGCACTCGAACGGCGGATCTCCAGTCATGACACGCAAACGCAACATCACACCGGGTGCAGGCCGTACCGCCAACGGTGTGCACATGGCGATCCAGAGGTGGGTTTCGACGTCACCGGGTGCACCCGGGCCCCGGGCCGGCGTCGTGCTGACCCCGGACCCCGAGCACCCGGCGGAGCACCTCCTCGGGGTCTGGGAGACTGACGCCGTGACCCAGGCGACCGCGCCCAGCCCTCCCGACAGCACGGCCACCACCCTGGCCGACCTCCCGCTGCGCGAGGACCTGCGCGGCGAGCTCCCGTACGGCGCGCCGCAGCTGCAGGTGCCGGTGGTGCTCAACGTCAACGAGAATCCCTACGCCGTCGCCCCCGAGATCGTGGCCGACATCGCCGCCGCCGTCGCCGAGGCCGCGAGCGGGCTGAACCGCTACCCGGACCGCGAGTTCCTCGACCTGCGCGCCGATCTCGCGGGTTTCCTGAAGATCGAGTCCGGTGCCGTCCTCACGCCGCGACAGCTCTGGGCGGCGAACGGGTCGAACGAGGTCATGCTGCACGTCCTGCAGGCCTTCGGGGGTCCGGGGCGGTGCGCGCTGAGTTTCGCACCCACCTACTCGATGTACCCCGAGTACGCGCGCGACACCCTCACGGCGTGGGTGACGGGCCGCCGGACCGACGCGTTCTCCCTCGACGTCGGGCACGCCCGGGCCATGATCCGCCAGCACCGTCCCTCGGTGGTCCTGCTCGCGAGTCCGAACAACCCGACCGGTACGGCACTGCCGCTGGCGACGATCGAGGCCGTCCTGGACGAGTGCGCCGCAGCCACGCAGGGTGCGGTCGTCGTCGTCGAC
>JBPBQU010000076.1:0-4106 GCA_050955085.1 Janthinobacterium lividum
TCCGCCATGGGCAGGTCACGCCAGCCCAGGTTGACGGAGTGCACGGCCATCCCCCTCGTCTCGTCGACGATCCCCGGCAGGGCGACCCCCAGCGCGACACCGGGCCGGTGACCGAGGCGGTCGGCTGCGGTGACGACAGCGGTGAGAACGGCCTGCCCGCTCGGGTCCGGTGACGGGGTCGGGATGCGGTGGGTGGCGAGGACGACCCCGTCGGCGTCCAGCGCCAACCCCTTGACGGTCCGCCCGCCCACGTCGATCCCGATCGTCACCGTCGACCGCGAGGCCCCCTCGATCGATGCAGGACGGCCACTCACGCGCGGACGCTCCTCACGCACGGCTGCCGATCACCGGAGAACGGGTCGGTCCGGCGCCGAGAGACGTGATGCATCGGCGCCTTACCCCGGGACGTACGCCAGTGCGCTCTCCACGGTGGCGCGTTCTGATCGACACCGGGCTATTTTGAGCAGGATCGATCAGAACCGTCAATCCCCCGACCTGCCATGCTGACCCCTACAGGATGGGTCCCGAACCGAGGAGCGAGAGGACATGACCGCTCAACAGCGCCTCAACCAGGTGCTCGAGTTCGTCATCGACCGCGGCAACGTGTCCATCGCCGAGGTGTCGCAGACCCTCGGGGTCTCGACCGCGACCGTGCGACGCGACCTGAACCTGCTGGCCGAGCAACAGTTGGTGACCCGCACGCACGGCGGTGCGGCCGTACTGGGTTCCGGCTACGAGCTGCCGTTGCAGTACAAGATCGCCCGGCAGGCCGACGCCAAGGTCGCCATCGCCCGTGCGGTGGCCGAACTCGTCTCCCCCGGTGATTGCGTCGGGCTCAACGGGGGAACGACGACGACCGAGGTCGCCCGCGCGCTCGGTTCCAGCGAACGTCTCGGATCCACCGGCGCCGCAGCAGGTGTCACGATCGTGACTAACGCACTGAACATCGCCTACGAACTCTCGGTGCGCCGCCACGTGAAGATCGTCGTGACGGGCGGGGTCACCCGCAGCCAGTCCTACGAACTCGTCGGTCCGCTCGTCGGTTCGTCCCTGCGCGACTTCAGCCTCGACCTCGCGATCCTCGGCGTCGACGGGCTGACGGCCCGTTTCGGGGCCACCACCATGCACGAGGGCGAGGCCGAGGCGAGCCGTCAGATCGCTGCCGTGGCCCGCCGCGTCGTCGTCGCAGCCGACTCGACCAAGCTGGGCCGCACGACGTTCGCCCGGATCTGCCCCCTGGAGGTGCTCGACGTGCTGGTGACCGACACCGCACCCGCGCGAGACGTCCAGGACGAGTTGAGCGCCGCCGGGGTCGAGGTCGTCGTGGCCCCGGCCCTGGCCTGATCCGCCCAGCTGACGGCACCCTCGTTCCGGTACCGACTGGTGGTGACCCCTTTTCGCACCGTCCGGTGAGCGCTAATGTCATTTCATGCTCGCTTCCCCCCAGTTTGCGACAAGTTCGCTCAGAGGTGTGTGGTGACAACCACCTCCGGTCTGTCCGTCGCCGTGATCGGGATCGGCGCCCGCTCCGAGATCGGCCACCACGTCCCCGTGGCCCGTCCCGGGTCCCACGTCACGGCCGTCGTCGACACGACGGCCGAGGGTCGCGAACGCTCCCGCAACCTCTTCCCCTCGACGTCCCAGGACGAGGTGGTGGTCCACCCCGACCACCACGCCCTCATCTCGGCCGGCGGGTTGGACGCCGCGATCGTCACGACGCCGGACCACACCCACGCCGACATCACCGTGGACCTCCTGCACGCCGGGATCGCGGTCTACCTCGAGAAACCCCTTGCCACCACGCTGGCGGACGCCGACCGCGTCCTGCTCGCGGCCGCCGAGACCGGCACCGCGCTCTACGTCGGCCACAACTTCCGGCACGCGGGCGTCGTGCGGACCATGCGCGGCATCATCGAGCGCGGTGAGATCGGCGAGGTCAAGGCCATCTGGGTGCGCCACTTCGTCGGGCACGGGGGTGACTACTACTTCAAGGACTGGCACGCCGATCGCAGCCGGACCGGAACCCTGTTGCTGCAGAAAGCGAGTCACGACATCGACGTCGTCCATCACCTCGCCGGTGGATTCACCCGCACGGTCGTCGGAATGGGTGACCTGATGGTCTACGGAAGCGTCACCGACCGCCGGGATCGCGGGAGCGAGACCATGCCGGACTGGTTCTCGATGGACAACTGGCCACCCGCCGCGCAGACAGGGCTCAATCCCGTCGTCGACGTCGAGGACGTGTCGATGGCCATGATGACCCTCGACAACGGGGTCATGGCGAGCTACCAGCAGTGCCACTTCACCCCCGACTACTGGCGCAACTACACCGTGATCGGCACCGAGGGTCGGTTCGAGAACTTCGGCGACACCGCGGGCGGCACGGTGAAGGTCTGGGACCGTCGCCACGAATGGCAGTCCGCAGGAGATCGCGAATACCCCATCGAGGGCGTCGCGAGCGGCCACGAGGACGCCGACCTGGCCACGATGACGGAGTTCCTGGCCCACGTCGCCGACGGCAGCCCCACCCTCGTCTCCCCCGTCGCGGCCCGCGCGGCCGTCGCGACCGGCGCCCTGGCGGCCGAGTCGCTACGCGACGGTTCCACCCCCCGCACCGTCCCTGACCTCCCCCCGCACGTCCTGCGGCACTTCGCCGCCACCTCGAATGCGGCGGGTCAGACGGCTACTCCCGGAACAACCCCGCGTAGGCGTTGAGCGCGGGCTGCCCGCCAAGATGGGCGTAGAGGACGTTCGCGCCGCGCGGGATCGTGCCGTCGCGGACGAGGTCGATGAGCCCGGCCATCGACTTGCCCTCGTAGACGGGGTCGAGGACGACACCCTCGAGGCGTCCGGTCAGCCGGATCGCATCGAGGGTGGAGGCGACGGGGATCCCGTACTCCTCCCCCGCCCACCCCGCGAGAACCTCGATCTCGTCCTCGTGCAGTTCCCGGCCGAGGTCGATGAGATCGGCGGTGCGCCGTGCGATCCGGGCGACCTGGTCGCGGGTCTCGGTGAGTTTCGCGGAGGCGTCGATCCCGATGACCCGCCGGGGGCGGTCCTGCGCCGCGAAACCCGCGATCATCCCCGCCTGGGTGGAACCGGTCACGGCGCAGACCACGACGGTGTCGAAGAACACCCCGAGCTCCTGCTCCTGGCGGGCGACCTCGTCCGCCCAGTTCGCGAAACCCAGACCGCCGAGACGGTGGTCGGAAGCGCCCGCCGGAATCGGGTAGGGGATTCCGCCGGCCGCTTCGACGTCCGCGATCGCGCGTTCCCAGCTGGGTTTGAACCCGACGCCGAAACCGGCCGGGTCGAGGCGGACCTCCGCACCCATGATCCGCGACAGCAGGATGTTGCCGACCCGGTCGTTCAGGGCGTCCGGCCAGTTCACCCAGTTCTCCTGAACCAGGACGGCCTTCAGACCGAGGTGGGCCGCGACGGCCGCGACCTGTCGGGTGTGGTTCGACTGGTACCCGCCGATCGAGACGAGGGTGTCCGCGCCCTGGGCGAGCGCGTCCGGGATCAGGTATTCAAGCTTGCGGGTCTTGTTCCCGCCGTAGGCGAAGCCCGAGTTCACGTCCTCGCGCTTGGCCCAGATCCGCACCCCGCCGAGGTGCGCGCTGAGCCGGTCCAGCGGGTGCACGGGGCTCGGGCCGAACGTGAGGGGGTGGCGCGGGAAATCGGCGAGAGCCATGGGGGTCCTTCCAAGCGGGGCGGACGAGACTGGGCTGCATGCAATATGTTGCACTCGGCATTCTGCGGTCAAGCCCACCCCGTAGCATCGACCCGTGCCTGTCCCCGCCGCCCAGGGTGTCCACCGCCGAGACCTGCTGCGCGACCGCGTCTACGTCTCCCTGCGCGACGCGATCGTGGACGGGACGTTGGCCCCCGAGGAACGGTTGCGCGACGCCGACCTCGAGGCCTGGCTCGGTGTCAGCCGCACCCCCATCCGCGAAGCCCTGCAACGCCTCGAACGCGTCGGCCTCGTCGCCGCCCGACCGGGCCACTCCACGACGGTCACCCCCATCGACAGCGAGGCCACGCGCAACGCGCAACAGGTCGCAGCGGGGTTGCAGGAGCTTGCCGTCCGACTCGCCGTCCCGCAC
>JBPBQU010000077.1:0-4099 GCA_050955085.1 Janthinobacterium lividum
GGGGCCCCTCGCTGCTCAGGTGCTCGCGCAGCCGCCGCAACCCGCCACCCTTGCCCAGGACCACAGCTCCGAGCTCGACGACCTCCTTGCCCCGCAACGGATGCACACCGGGCCACGTCGCGGGTCCGGCCAGCGCGGCGGCGGTGACCACCGCAGCGTCCGCCCGCGAGGCGCGCCGGGTGTGCAGCACCGCCGTCATGGGTTTGCGTTCCACGTGTACGCCGTCGTGATCCGCTGCGATCTCGTCCAACGCTCGTCCCAGCCGTTGCAGCAGTTCGCTCTGTTCGGCCGTGAGCGCCTCCCCGCCCGCAGCTCCCGCCAGGGAGGTCTGGGTCCCGTGGCCACCCACCAGCACGACCCCCGGCGGTGGGGCGGCACACGCGCGCAGGTCGTCGAGGTCGCGCCCGGAGACGAGGGCGACGTCCGTCGTCCCCACGAGCTCTACGAGAGCCCGCGACGCGGCAGGCAGCGCTCGGGCCGCAGCCGGGTCGTCGACGATGGGGGCGAGAACACCGTCGAAATCGAGGGCGACCAGCACCCGGCCGCGCGCCGCGAACTGCCCGAGCGCCTCCCGGACGTCAACCGGCAGGCTCACGACGCGTCCTCCACGACCTCGGCGCGGTGCTGTTCGAGGGCCGAGAGGAACGACGCGGCCCAGCGCTGCACATCGTGCTCACCCACGCGCCGACGCAGGGAACGCATCCGCCGTCCCGCCTCACGCGGACTCATCCGCACCGCGCGGACGATGTTGTCCTTCAGCCCGTCGATGTCGTGCGGGTTCACCATGACGGCCTGGCCGAGCTCGTCCGCCGCACCCGTGAACTCGGAGAGCACCAGCACTCCACGCTCGTCGTGGCGGGCGGCGACGTACTCCTTCGCCACCAGGTTCATGCCGTCGCGCAGGGCCGTGATGAGCATGACGTCGGCGGCCAGGAAGAGCGCCGCCATCTCCTCGCGACCGTAGGAATGGTGCAGGTAGTGCACGGCGGTGTGCGCGATCGTGGAATGGGTGCCGTTGATGCGCCCGACCGTGACCTCCACGTCCTGACGTAACTGCACGTACTGCTCGACACGTTCCCGGCTCGGCGTCGCCACCTGCACGAGCACTGCCTCGTCGACCTGCAGTCGGCCGTCGTTGAGGAGTTCCTCGTAAGCCTTGAGGCGGTGCAGGATCCCCTTGGTGTAATCCAACCGGTCGACGCCGAGCAGGACGTGTTCCGGGTTGCCCAGATCACGGCGGATCTCCGCCGCCCGCGCTTTCACGTCGTCACGCTGGGCGAGGGTGTCCAGGGCCTGGTAATCGATCGAGATGGGGAAGGATGCAGCCCGCACCTCTCGACCGCCCTCGGTCTCCAGTCGGATCCGACCCGAACGTGCGGCCAGGTTCGAGGCGCGTCGGCACGCCCGGGTGAAGTTGTTGGCGTCCGCCGCGCGCTGGAAACCGATCAGATCCGCCCCCAGCAGCCCGTCGATGATGGCCTTGCGCCACGGGAGCTGCGCGAAGATCTCGAACGGCGGGAAGGGGATGTGGTTGAAGAAACCGATCGCGAGGTCCGGACGGCGCCGGCGCAGCATCTGCGGGACGAGCTGCAACTGGTAGTCCTGCACCCACACCGTTGCGCCCTCGGCAGCCTGTTCAGCAGCTGCCTCGGCGAACCGCTCGTTGACGCGGACGTAGGCCTCCCACCAGCTGCGGTGGTAACCCGGCGCGACGATGACGTCGTGATAGAGCGGCCACAGCGTGCCGTTGGAGAACCCTTCGTAATACTCCTCGACCTCGGACTCGCTCAACCCGATGGGGACGCAACGCACGCCCGCGGCGTCGAAAGGCTCCGGCGGATCACCCGGCGTACCCGCCCAGCCGACCCAGGCGCCGTCCTCGCGTTGCATCACGGGTTCCAGCGCGGTCACCAGACCACCGGGGCTGCGCCGCCAGGAGGTGCTCCCGTCGGGCTCGTCCACGCGATCGACGGGGAGCCTGTTGGCCACCACCACCAGGTCGTAATCGCCGGCCATTCGGGCTGTCCTCCTCGTGGGGTTCGCTGCACACGACCCTACCGGTGACCCCGCACACGTACCCGCCGTGATCGTCGACGGCGGTCCAGTCGCCATCTGGAGGAGAGCCGCCCGATGTGTGGAGGAGCCGGGCAGTCCCCGGTCACCGGCCGCGTCTGGCGTAGCGTGGGCCCGTGGCCACCCCCTTCCCGCCCTCCTCGGGTGCCGCGCCGACACGCGCCGTGAATACGGGGTCGAAGGGGCCCGACGAGGGCACGAACGGGACCTCCGCCCGGACCGGTTGCGACACACCGTCGCTGCACTGGCGCCCCGCGCCCGCCGCCCCTTCCCCGGGGGACCGCCTCGGCGCCTACCGCCTCGACCGCGAGGTCGGGCAGGGCGGGATGGGCGTGGTCTACCTCGGCCTCGACGACGAGCACCGCGCGGTGGCGCTGAAGGTCCTGAAGCCACACATCGCAGCCGACCCGCACGCCCGTGCCCGACTCGCCCGCGAGGTCGCGACCCTCGAACGCGTCCGGTCGCCGCGGGTGGCCGAGGTGCTCAGCGCCGACGTCGACGGTCCCTGGCCGCACCTCGTCACCCGTTATGTCCCCGGCCCGTCCCTCGATGCCGTCGTCGAGGGCCGTGGACCGTTGCGGGGCAAGGCATTACGTGACCTCGGCCATGGGCTCGCGGAAGCGCTCGCCGCGATCCATGCCGCCGGAGTGGTGCACCGCGACCTCAAACCCAGCAACGTGCTGCTGCTCGACGGGTTGCCCGTCGTCATCGACTTCGGCATCGCCCACGTCGCCGACGACGTCCGCCTCACCTCGACGGGCCTCGTCATGGGCACTCCGGGCTACCTCTCACCCGAGGTCGTCGTGGGTGGTCACGTCTCACCCGCCACCGACTGGTGGGGTTGGGCCGCGACCGTCGCCTACGCGGCCAGCGGGCGCCCGCCCTTCGGCAAGGGGCCGATGGAGGTGGTGCTGGATCGCGTCCGGCGTGCCGACGTGGACCTCTCGGCCGTGCCCGCCGACCTGCGCGGCCCGATCCTTGCTGCGCTCGCAGTCGATCCCGCTCACCGCCCGCACCCCGATCACCTGTTGCGCGCGCTCGACGGGGCCACCACGGCGCCGCAGCCGGTGGTGGCCGCCGCGGCCGAGACGATCACCCTGTCCGAGGATGCCCCTCGGCCCGCCCCGGCGGGAGTGGCACCGTCCCGGTTCGCCTCCATCATCTCCTCCGAGACCATCTCCTCCGAGACGCAGTCGTTGCCGACGGTGGCGCACCCCCACGCTCGTGTGGAACCCTCCGTGTCCACCGGCGCACCGCAGCCGCCAGTCGAATCACGCCCCGAATCACGACCCGGATCACGACCCGAGTCACCACGAGGAGGGGCAGCCGATTCGACGCGATTGATCCCGCCCGCCGCCACCCCGTCGACGGTGACATTGCCGGGGGAGCGGGTCCAGCAGGCGCCCGCCGGATGGATCCCCGCCTCCCCGGGGCCACGTGCGGTGCCCGGCCGGGTTGGTGCCGACCCGTCGGCCCCGTCCCGTGGTGCACCTGCGGGTTACCCGCCGCTGGGACGGCCCGCGCAGCAGGGAGCACCGCCGCCACCCTTGGGCATCAACGGGGAACCGGCTCGCCCGCAACGCAACGCGACGTTGTCGTGCGCTGCCTTGGCGCTCGTGGGGGTCATTGCGGTGGCCCCCACCGCCGGCCTGATCATCGCGCTGGTCGCTGCCACGATCTTTCGGACGGTCGACCGTGCCGCCGCCGGGTTGTTCCGTCGTCGATGGGAGGCCGGACCCCGCGCCACCGACGCGTGGGCGATCGGCGCGGCGACGCCGTGGCATGCCGTCCGCGCGGCCGTCTCCACGGCCTTTGCGGCGATCATCCCGTTGCTCGTCGGTGTCAGTGTGGTGTTCATCCTCGGTCTGTTCGGGCAGGGGCAACTGCTGGACCCAGGAAGTCCGCTCGTGCTGGCGAGCGGTGGTCTGGCTGGTGTCCTCGTGGCCTGGCACGGACCGGGTGGCCGGTCCCTGCAGCGGGGAACGCGCACGGCCGTTCGGGCAACGCTACGTGGTGAACGCGCGAC